>NZ_JBDGKY010000003.1:0-166426 GCF_057656135.1 Lysobacter sp. Soil_N_23 | reverse complement strand
TCCCGGCCGATGCCGATGCCGATGCCGATGCCGATGCCGATGCCGATGCCGATGCCGATGCCGATGCCGATGCCGATGCCGATGCCGAAGTTCCGACTGCTTGCCGCCACTTTGCTGGCCGTCCTCTCCGCACAAGCCGTGGCTGCCGACGCAGCGCCGGACTACTACGGCACGCTCGAGCCGTTCGCCAGCGAGGCGGTGTACTTCGTCGTCACTGACCGCTTCGTCAACGGCGACACCGGCAACGACTACCGCGACCAGGGCGGGCCCGATCCGGCCACGCGCAGCTTCGATCGGCCGGTGCCTGGCCCCGATGGCGAAAGCGACAACATCGGCTACCTCGGCGGCGACTTCAAAGGCGTGCTCGACAACGTCGGCTACATCCGCGACATGGGCTTCACCGCCGTGTGGATCACCCCGATCGTCGACCAGCCCGATGCCGCCTTCACCGGCGGCAAGCCGGTCAGCTGGGGCAGCTTCTGGACCGACCAGGGCAAGACCGGCTACCACGGCTACTGGGGCGTGAACTTCTACAAGCTCGACGAGCACCTGCCCAGCCCGGGTCTGGACTTCGCCGGCTTCACCAAGGCGATGCACGGCGAGCAAATGAAGGTCGTGCTCGACATCGTCGGTAACCACGCTTCGCCGGCGTTCTCGATGCCGCGCAGCCAGGCGGAGTTCGGCAAGGTCTACGATCGCGACGGCAAGCTGCTCGCCGATCACCAGAACCTGCCGCCGGAGAAACTCGACCCCGAGCACAACCCGCTGCATGCCTTCTACCGCTCGCCGGCCGAGATCGCCGAACTGGCCAGCTTCAACGACGGCAATCCGGCCGTGCTCGACTACCTATCCGGCGCTTACCTGCAATGGCTGGGGCAGGGCGCCGATGCGTTGCGCATCGACACCATCGGCTGGATGCCGCACGAGTTCTGGAAACAGTTCGCCGACCGCATGCGCGCGCAGCGGCCGGGGCTTTTCATGTTCGGCGAGAACTTCGAGTACGACCCGGCCAAGATCGCCCCGCACACCTGGGCGAAGAACGGCGCGATCAGCGTGCTCGACTTCCCGATGAAGGAACGCATGGCGCAGGTGTTCGGCCGCGGCGACAAGTCGCACGGCTTCGAGAACCTGCAGCCGCGCCTGTACCTGCAGGGCGGGCCGTACGCCAACCCGTACGAGTTGATGATGTTCTACGACAACCACGACATGCCGCGCCTGGATGCCAGCGACGAGGGTTTCATCGACGCGAACAACTGGCTGTTCACCGCGCGCGGCATTCCGGTGGTCTATTACGGCTCGGAAGTCGGCTTCATGCGCGGCCGCGCCGAGCATGCCGGAAACCGCAACTACTTCGGGCAGGAGCGGGTCGATGCCGCGGTCGGCAATCCGATCCGCGAGAACCTCAAGCGGATAGCCAAGGTCCGCGCCGCGTCGCCGGCATTGCAACGTGGCGTGCAGCTGGATGTGGAGCTCAAGGGTGATCGCGCCGCGTTCTATCGCATCTACCAGCACGAGGGCGCATCGCAGATCGCGCTGGTGCTGCTCAACAAGGGTGACCAGCCGGCGCAGTTCGAGATAAAGCGCTGGTTGCAGGCGGGGCTGTGGAAGGCGGCGATCGGCGGTGGCGAGTTCAACGTCGCTGAAGGGAAGGCGCTGGCGGCAACTGTGCCGGGGCATGGCGTCGAGGTGTATCTGCTGAATGCACCGGTGGAGCGCGCCGACCTCCGGCGCGAGCTCGACACGGCGATGCGGACGAAGCGTCCGCAGTAACCAGGCCGACCCCTCTCCCTGGCCGCTGCGCGGCCTGTCCCTCTCCCACAAGGGGAGAGGGTTTTGCGCTTCCTTCTCCCCTTGTGGGAGAAGGTGCCCGAAGGGCGGAAGAGGGGGCTTTTGCTGTTGCTGTTGAAGTTGGGAGGCTAATCACGCCCCGCTCGACTTGCGCACCACCAGTGACGCCGGAAGCGTGATGCTCTGCGTCGCCTCGCCGTGCACCTGGCGCATCAGCGTCTCCACCAGCAGTTCGCCGGCGCGCTTGGTGTCCTGGAATATCGTGGTCAGCGGGGGCGTGGCGAAGCGCGCCATCGGGATGTCGTCGAAGCCGACCACGGCGACGTCTTCCGGCACGCGCAGGCCGGCATCGGCCAGTGCCCGCATCGCGCCGATGGCGATCAGGTCGCTGGCGGCGAACACCGCATCGAACGCGCCGCCGCGCGCGAGCAGTTCGGCGGCGGCGTTGTAGCCATCCTCTTCCGAGCTTTCCGCATCCACCTGCAGGATTGCTTCCATGGCCGCGCCGACTTCGCGCAGCGCGGCATCGCAGCCGCGGAAGCGGTCGAAGAATTCCGGGCAATGGCTGGAAGCGCCGCCCAGGAAGGCGATGCGGCGACGCCCCTGTCCGACCAGATGCTCGCCGGCCAGGCGGCCGCCGTTGAAGTTGTCGCAGCCGATCGACTGCCCCGGCTGGTCCGGCAGCACCGCGCCCCAGCGGACGAAGCGCGTGCCCTGTTCGACCAGCTTCTCGAGCTTGCCCTGGTAGGCCAGGTAGTCGCCGTAGCCGAGCAGGATCAGGCCGTCGGCCTTCATGCTGTCCTCGTAGTCGGCGTGCCAGTCGTCGGACAGCTGCTGGAACGAGATCAGCAGGTCCTGGCCCTCGCGCGCGCAGGCGCGGGTGATCGAACCGACCATCGACAGGAAGAACGGGTTGATGTGCGACTCGTCCGGGGTCGGGTCCTCGAACAGCAGCAGCGCCAGGGTGCCCGAGCGTTGCGTGCGCAGGCTGGAGGCGTGGCGGTCGACCTTGTAGTTGAGCTCGCGCACCGCATCCTCGACCCGACGCCGGGTCTCGGCATTGACCAGCGGGCTGCCGCGAAGCACGCGCGATACCGTCGCCTGCGAGACACCGGCCCGGTGGGCGATGTCGAGCGAGGTGGTCTTGGTCTTCTTGCTGCGACCGACGAACTGCAACTGGGACATTCCACCAGTGTAGGCAGCGTTGTCCCGCAAGGCATGCCGCAGCGCGGCATCGTGCCTGGTAGGAGCGAGCTTGCTCGCGATCAGCGTGTCCGGCCCCGGGAAGGCCTGATCGCGAGCAAGCTCGCTCCTACGGCAGGGCGTCGGGGCCCCCACCCGAGTGATGGGCCGCCGGCAAGCTGGTTCCTGCCACTACAGCGTTGCAGCGCCGGCATTGTTCCTGCGGCGCCCACCGCTACACTGCGCAAGGCTTGCTATCACGGGGTACGTCCCCACCATGCAGGTCAGGTGGGTGCCTTCACGTCGCCGGTTGCGGGAGCAATCGCGACACTGCACCGCCGTTCCGCGCTTTGGCCACATCGCGCGAGCAGGGCATCGGCCCTGCAGATGCGCAGGACATCTGTCCTGCAGAGATGGATTTCCCCCCGCGAGGTGCACGTGTCCGGTCCCAGTCATGTCAAGGAAGTAGCCATTGAGGGCCGGGCCGACCTGGTCGAGTTCCTCAGCTCCGGCGCGCGCCCGCGCGAGGACTGGAAGATCGGCACAGAGCACGAGAAGTTCGGCTTCCGCACCGATGACCTGCGTCCGCCGACGTTCGACGGCGAGCGCGGCATCGAGGCACTGCTCAAGGGCCTGACCCGTTTCGGCTGGCAGCCGGTCGAGGAGCACGGCCGCGTCATCGCGCTCACCCGCGACCAGGCCTCGGTGTCATTGGAACCGGCCGGCCAGCTCGAGCTGTCCGGGGCACCGCTGGAAAACCTGCACCAGACCTGCAGCGAGACCTCCAGCCACCTCAAGGAAGTGCGCGCGGTCGCCGAGCCGATGGGCCTGGGCTTCCTCGGCATGGGCTTCCAGCCCAAGTGGCGCCGCGACGAGATGCCGTGGATGCCCAAGGGCCGCTACAAGATCATGCGCGAGTACATGCCCAAGGTCGGCTCGCTCGGCCTGGACATGATGACGCGCACCTGCACCGTGCAGGTCAACCTCGATGTTGGCTCCGAAGCCGACATGGTCAAGAAGTTCCGCGTCTCGCTCGCGCTGCAGCCGATCGCCACGGCGCTGTTCGCCGACTCGCCCTTCACCGAGGGCAAGCCCAACGGCTACCTCAGCTACCGCTCGCACATCTGGACCGACACCGATGCCGGCCGCACCGGCCTGCTCGATTTCGTCTTCGAGGACGGCTTCGGTTACGAGCGTTACGTCGACTACCTGCTCGATGTGCCGATGTATTTCGTCTACCGCGACGGCGAGTACATCGACGCGTCCGGCCAGTCGTTCCGCGATTACCTCGACGGCAAGCTGCCGGCCTACCCGGGCCAGCGCCCGCTGCTGCGCGACTGGGCCGACCACAGCACCACCGCCTTCCCGGAAGTGCGGTTGAAGAAGTACCTGGAGATGCGCGGTGCCGACTCCGGTCCGTGGAACCGCATCTGCGCACTGCCCGCGTTCTGGATCGGCCTGCTCTACGACGATGCCGCCCTCGACGCCGCCTGGGACCTGGTCAAGGATTTCACCCTGGAAGAGCGTCATGCCCTGCGCGACGGCGTGCCGCGTCATGCGTTGAAACTGCCGGCTCGAATCGGTAAAGGCCGTGGCGGCACGGTGCTCGACCTCGCGCGCAAGGCGCTGGAGATTTCCGCGCACGGCCTGGCCAGGCGCGCGCGCCTCAACCGCAACGGCGCCGACGAGTCGATCTACCTGGATCCGATGATGGAGTTCGCCGAAGCCGGCATCACCCCGGCCGAGCGCAAGCTCGAGTTGTTCCATGGCCCATGGGGCGGCAACGTCGATCCGGTGTTCACCGAGTTCGCCTACTAGCCCTGTAGGAGCGAGCTTGCTCGCGATCAGCGCTTCCGTAGCCGACAGGCCCGATCGCGAGCAAGCTCGCTCCTACACGCCGCAAGGTAGGCTAGGCGCCACTGACCGTTGACCGGGGTGGCTGCAATGCACGGATTCCGACGTGGCTGGTGGCTGGCGCTGCTGTTGTTGACCGGCGCGGCCGATGCCACCGAGCGTATTGCCCTGGTCGGAGGCACCCTTGTCGACGGCACGCTGCGCGAACAGATCCAGGACAGCGTGGTGCTGATCGACGGCGAGCGCATCACCGCCGTCGGCAGCGTCGACACATTGCCGATACCGGCCGGCACGCGCGTGATCTCGACCGAAGGCATGACCGTGCTGCCCGGGCTGTGGGACATGCACGTGCACCTGATGATCAACGGCCATGCCGATTACGGGCATTGGGACAAGACCTACCCGGACCGCTTCCGCGACGTGATCATGCCGGCCTCGGCCAAGCAGTTGCTGCTGGCCGGCGTGACCGGCGCGCGCGATCTTGGCGGCCCGCTCGAGGACAGCATCGCGGTGCGCGATGCGATCAACGCAGGCACGATCCCCGGCCCGACGCTGTTCGTATCCGGCCCCTTCATCCAGAAGCAGCCCTATGCGGGTACCGAGCAGTTCCGCTGGGGCGTCGACTCGCCGTCGGATGCGCGCCGCAAGGTGCGCCGTCTGGCCGAGGCCGGCGTCGACGTGGTCAAGCTGATCGACCAGGACCAGATGAGCGAGGCCGAAGTCCAGGCCATCGTCGACGAAGCACACAAGCACAAGCTGCCGGTGGTGGCGCACGCCCATCGCCCGGAAGAGATCCGTCGCGGACTGAAGGCCGGCGTCGACTGCTTCGAGCACACCGGGCTGGGCGCATCGCCGGAGTATCCCGAAGACGTCATGGCCGCGCTGCGAGAGCGCACCGGCAACATGGCGGCCGGGCCGATGTTCTGGACGCCGACGATCGAAGGGCTGTTCAATTTCCCCTACACCGTGCGCAACCACGAGTTCATCGACGGCGACGCCTGGCACGAAGGCCTGCCGCCCGACATCGTCGCCGACATCCGGCACTCACTCGAGCATCCCGAGCGCATCGCCTATTTCCAGCAGACCCTGCAGCGCTGGCCGACGCTGAAGCGCAAGTTCCAGCAACTGCGCGAATCGGGCGTGGTGATGCTGGTCGGCACCGACTCGGGCATCCCGATGAAGTTCCACAGCGGCAGCACCTGGAACGAGCTGGACGTGTGGGTCAACCAGCTTGGTGTGCCGGCGGTCGACGCGATCCGTGCCGCCACTTACTGGCCGGCGGTGGCGATGAAGGCCGACAAGGATTACGGCAGCGTGGTCGAGGGCAAGTACGCGGACATCATCGCGGTGAAGGGCGATGTGTTGAAACAGGTGGCGCTGCTGCAGCGGGTCGACGTTGTCATCAAGCACGGCAAACAGGTCAAATGACCCTGCACCAAGGTAGGAGCGAGCTTGCTCGCGATCAGGCGCTTCCGTGGCCGACAGGCTGATCGCGAGCAAGCTCGCTCCTACCAAACCGGTCAGAAGCGCGATGCTGCCAGCTTCACGTCCGCCCACTCCCACGCCGCCGCATACCTGCGCTCGGTCTCGCTCGCATCGAGCTTGAGCTTCTTCTGCGCCTGCGCCAGGCCATACAGCGACCAGCCGTTCTCCGGGAACGTCTTGAGATCTTCCTCATACACCGCCACCGCTTCCTTGGCGCGCCCGGCATCGAGCAACGCCGCACCCAGGTACGGACGCACCGGCAGCGGCCAGTCCGGTGGCTCGTTGTAGTTGAGCTTGTCCTCGGCGGCGACGGCTTCGCGCAACGCCGCCAGTCCGGGCTTGCGCTGGCGCTGCGCCAGCGCGATCTCGCCGCGCAGCATCGGCTCGGCCACGGCCAGCACGCGGTCGGCATTGTTCATGCCGAACAGCGCCACCTTCGCCAGTTCCGGGTCGGCGGCGATCGTCTTCAACGCGCGCAGTTCCTTGAGCGCGGCAGCCGGCTTGCCGGTGCGCACCAGTGCCATGCCGCGGGCGAAATGCCAGACCCCGCGCGGGAACGGCAGGGCCGCCGGTGCCTCTTCCGTCGCCAGGATCGCATTCCACTCACCGAAGCGGACCTGTGCAAACAGTGGCGTGACCAGGAACTGCTGCATGAAGCTCATCGCTTCCATCTGCGGCGGATCGACCCGCTTGGCGGTCTGCTCGGCCGCCTGCAGCGCCAGCGTGCGCGAGCCGTGCAGCGCCGCGGACATCGCCGCGAAGTGCCAGTTGTGCGGCACGTAACCCAGCGGGTACGCGCCATTGCTGCCCCGGCACACGGCAAGAAATTCCTTGTCGGCGGTGCTGGCGGCGAAGTTGCTCAGGGTGGCGTCGTGGTAGCGGCCGATGCGGATGTAGACGTGCGCCGGCATGTGCACCAGATGACCGGAACCCGGTGCCAGCGAAGCGAGCTTGTCGGCATGGCCTTCGGCACGCTTGGGGTCGTGCGAGGCTTCGACGGCATGGATGTAGTAGTGGGCCGCGCCGATGTGATCGGGATTGCGCTGCAGCACTTTCTCCAGCATGGCGACCATGGTCCCGGTGTGCAGGCCCGGCTGGCCGCCGCGGTCCCAGTACGCCCACGGCGACAGGTCCATCAACGATTCGGCGTAGAGCGTGGCGATGTCATCGTCATCGGGGAACTGCGCCGCTGCTTCGCCCATCGCCTTCGCATAGGCCTCGTCCAGCGGCTTGCGGTCGTCGGGCGCGGGCGCGGTGTAGCGCTTGGCCAGTGCCGCGATCAGGGCGCGGTCGGCCGGCTTGGCACCCTTGGCCAGGTCCTGCGCGCGCGTGGCCAGCAACGTCGCGTCGGCGGCAAGCTCCGGGGGCATTGGCAGATTGATGTTGGGGCCCAGCACCAGCGCCTGGCCCCACACGCACATCGCGCACTTGGGATCGAGACGTTCGGCTTCGGCGAACGCACGGCCCGCCGCTTCGTGGTTGAAGCCGTAGGCCAGGCGCAGGCCCTGGTCGAAATAGCGCTGCGCTTCGGGCACACGCGTGCCGATGTCGCGGTGCAACTGGCCGAAGGTGTCGAACAACGGCGGTGCCGTCGCGGCCTGTTCGTCGCGGGTGGTCGGGGCTTCGCACGAGAGCAGGGCGAAACAGCACAGCAACAGCACTAGCGGTCGAGTCATGGTGGTCACCAAGGTTTGGGGAGGCTCCCTTCTCCCGCGGGCGGGAGAAGGTGCCCGAAGGGCGGATGAGGGCGCTTCGGCGGTGCCACGAAAGCTGCCCTCACCCCAACCCCTCTCCCGCAAGCGGGAGAGGGGCTAAAGGCGCGAGTCCTGCGTATTGAACGCCAGCCGCGGCCTGATCAGGTCGGTCGGCGCGATGAACAGGCTCCCGGACCGGCTCGACCCATCCGTTGCGGCTGAAACCGTCGCCGTCAAATGTTGCAGTGCGGTAGGCTCGGCGGATGACCATGAGCCGCGCCGTCGAGTCCGCCTCCGAGTCCGTAGCGGAGCCCGCCGAAGAACCCCTGCGAATCGTCGAGTTCGCCTCCTCCGACGCCCTCCTGCGCGAGGACGTCAAAACCGTCGGCGCCCTCGTCGGCGAGATCCTGGCCGAGCAGCGCGGCCCGCAGTTCCTGGCCGAGGTCGAGCGCCTGCGACGCGCCGCAATCCGTCGCCGCGAAAGCCATGCACCCGTGGCCGAGCTGACGCAGGCATTGGCCGGCACCGAACTGGCCCGCGCCGGCGACCTGGTGCGCGCCTTCGCCACCTACTTCCAGGCCGTCAACGTGGCCGAGCGCGTGCACCGCATCCGCCGCCGCCGCGATTACGAGCGGCGCGGTGCAAGTGCACAACCGGGCAGCCTGCGCGAAGTGCTGGCCTCGCTGGCGGCGCAGGGTGTGAGCCTGGACGAAGTGGTCGCCCTGCTCTCGCGCCTGCGTATCGAACCGGTCTTCACTGCGCACCCGACCGAGGCGGTGCGGCGTGCACTGCTGGAAAAGGAACGGCAGATCGTCACCTGCCTGATCGACGACATCGACCGCAGCCGCACGCCGTACGAACACCGCGCCGACCTCGAACGCATGCGCCTGGCGCTGACCGCCGGCTGGCAGACCGCCGAAGCCTCGCCGGTGAAGCCGAGCGTCGCCGACGAGTTCGAGCACGTCGGTTTCTATCTGTCCGACGTGCTGTATCGCGTGTTGCCGGTGTTCTACGAGGTGTTCGAGGACGCCCTTCGCGAGGCCTACGGCGAAGCCACGCCTGCCCCGGACGTGCTCGGTTTCGGCACCTGGGTCGGCGGCGACATGGACGGCAACCCGAATGTCGGCGCCGACACCATCGCCGCCAGCCTGGCAGGCCAGCGCAAGCTGGTGCTGGGCGCGTACCGCCAGGAAGTGGCTGCGCTCGGCGAGCTGTTGAGCCAGTCGCTGGGCCGCGTCAGTGTCGCCGACGAGGTCATGGCGCGTATCGAGGAATACCGCTACCTGCTGCCCAAGGCCGCGGCGGCGCTGCGCCCGCGCCATGCCGACATGCCCTACCGCAACCTGCTGGCACTGGCCGGTGCACGCCTGCGTGCCACCGCCGAGGACCATGTCCACGGTTACCCGGATGCAGCCACGTTCCTGGCCGACATCGCAATGATCGAGCGCAGCCTCGACGCGCACCAGGGCGAACACGCCGGCGGATTCGCCGTGCGCCGCCTGCGTCGACGGATCGAATGCTTCGGCTTCCACCTCGCCACCCTCGACCTGCGCCAGGACTCGGCCACGCACGACGCGGCGCTGGCCGAGCTGCTCGCCGATCCGGACTGGGAGTCGCACAGCCGCGAACAGCGCGCGCAACGCCTGCACGCACTGCTCGATGGCAGCGCACCGGCGCCGACGATCGGCAACGGCCGGGCGCGGTCGACCCTGGACGTGTTCCGCGCGGTGGCGCGACTGCGCCCGCGCTACGGCCCGCGTGCCTTCGGCCCGTACATCGTCAGCATGAGCCGCAGCGCCGCCGATGCGCTGGCCGTGCTGGCGCTGGCGCGCATCGCCGGCTGCATCGATGGCGATGGCCGCGTGCCGCTCGATGTCGCACCGCTGTTCGAAACCGTCGACGACCTCGACGCCGCGCCCGACACGCTGCGCGCGCTGTTTGCCGATCCGGTCTATCGCACTCATCTCGCAGCGCGCGGCAATCGCCAGGTGGTGATGCTGGGCTACTCCGACAGCGCCAAGGACGGCGGCATGCTGGCCTCGCGCTGGGCGCTGCAACGCACCCAGATCGCGCTGGCCGCGCTGGCGCAGGAGAGCGGCGTGCGCATCGCCTTCTTCCATGGCCGCGGTGGCTCGATCAGCCGCGGTGGCGGCAAGACCGAACGCGCCGTCATCGCCGCGCCGCGCGGTTCGGTCGACGGTTACCTGCGCCTGACCGAGCAGGGCGAGGTGATCCACCGCAAGTACGGCATCCGCGCGATCGCGCTGCGCAACCTCGAGCAGGCCACCGGCGCGGTGCTGCGCGCGACCTTGCGGCCGCGTCCGCCGGAGCCGCGCGAGGCCAGCTGGCGCGCGATCGCCAATGAACTGTCGGCCAGCGCGCGCAGCCACTATCGCGCGCTGGTGCACGAGCACCCGGACTTCCCGGCGTACTTCCGCGCCGCCACGCCCATCGACGTGATCGAGCGCCTGCGCATCGGCTCGCGCCCGAGCAAGCGCGCCGGCGACGGCGACGTGTCGTCGTTGCGGGCGATCCCGTGGGTGTTCGCGTGGTCGCAGAACCGCGCCGGCCTGACCGCCTGGTACGGCGTCGGCAGCGCGCTGACGCAGGCGCTGGAGACGCACGGTCGCGACACGATGGCGGAGATGGCGCGTGACTGGCCGTTCTTCGGCACCCTGGTCGACGACCTGGAGATGATGCTGGCCAAGTCCGACCCGGCCATCTTCGAACAGTACTCGCTGCTCGCCGGCGACCTGCACGAGCGCTTCCATCCGGGCATCGCTGCAGAATTCGAGCGCACCCGCGCGGCGGTGCTGGCGATCAAGGGCAGCGACGAGCTGCTGGCGGGCGACTACCGCCTGCGCCTGTCGATCCGCCTGCGCAACCCCTATGTCGATCCGATCAGCCTGCTGCAGGTCGACCTGCTGGCCCGCTGGCGCGCCGCCGGCCGCCCCGACGACGAACTGCTGCAGGCACTGGTGGCGACGGTCAACGGCATATCGGCGGGCATCCAGAACACCGGCTGATTGCTCCCTCCCCTGCAAAGCAGGGGAGGGCTGGGGAGGGGTAAAGCTTTTGAGGCTTGCATAGCGACCTCGGCCTTCGGCCTCGACCCCCTCCCAACCTGTCTGGCTTCGCCAGCCAGGACCGGCCCGAGCGCGCGGCGCTCGTGCGTTCATCAGCACGCGCGCCAGTGGCGCGCAAGCGTGCTTCTTCACCCCCCTGCAAGCAGGGGGGAGGAGCTCACGCGCCAACACCGGAAACACCAGCTTTACACCCGGGGCCTAGAATCATCGGCTGTTCCCGCTCCGGATCCGCCTCCCATGAAAAGCCGTGCCGCCGTCGCCTTCGCCCCGGGCCAGCCGTTGCAGATCGTCGAGATCGACGTCGCCCCGCCCAAGGCCGGCGAAGTGCTGGTGAAGATCACCCACACCGGCGTCTGCCACACCGACGCGTTCACGCTCAGCGGCGACGACCCGGAAGGCATCTTCCCCAGCGTGCTCGGCCACGAAGGTGGCGGCATCGTCATCGAAGTCGGCGAAGGCGTCACCAGCGTCAAGCCCGGCGACCACGTGATCCCGCTGTACACGGCCGAATGCCGCAAGTGCAAGTTCTGCCTGTCGGGCAAGACCAACCTGTGCCAGGCGGTGCGCGCCACCCAGGGCAAGGGCCTGATGCCCGACGGCACCACGCGCTTCTCCTACAACGGCCAGCCGATCTACCACTACATGGGCACCAGCACCTTCAGCGAGTACACGGTGGTGGCGGAAGTCTCGCTGGCCGTGGTCAACCCGCAGGCGCCGCTGGAGAAGGTCTGCCTGCTCGGCTGCGGCGTCACCACCGGCATCGGCGCGGTCCACAACACCGCCAAGGTCAAGGCCGGCGACAGCGTTGCCGTGTTCGGCCTTGGCGGTATCGGCCTGGCGGTGATCCAGGGCGCGGTGCAGGCCAAGGCCGGGCGCATCGTCGCCATCGACACCAACCCGGGCAAGTTCGACCTGGCGCGCAGCATGGGCGCGACCGACTGCATCAACCCGAAGGACCACGACAAGCCGATCCAGGAGGTCATCGTCGAGCTGACCGACGGCGGCGTCGACTTCAGCTTCGAATGCATCGGCAACGTCGATGTCATGCGCGCCGCGCTGGAGTGCTGCCACAAGGGCTGGGGCGAGAGCGTGATCATCGGCGTCGCCGGTGCCGGCCAGGAAATCCGCACGCGCCCGTTCCAGTTGGTCACCGGCCGCGTCTGGCGCGGCTCGGCATTCGGTGGCGTCAAGGGCCGCACGCAGCTGCCGGGCATGGTCGAGCAGGCGATGAAGGGCGAAATCCAGCTCGATCCCTTCATCACCCACAACCTGCCGCTGGAGCAGATCAACGAGGCCTTCGACCTGATGCACGAAGGCAAGTCGATCCGCACCGTGATCCATTTCTGAGGCAGGTCATGCACGGGGGCGCACACGCGTCGCTGCGAACCTGCGACGCCACGATTGGAGGTGAACCATGAACAGTGCAGTGGCCATCCACCCGTCCGTCGACCAGGGCGTGAGCAAGGGCGGCACAGCCGACTTCGCCGGCGGCACCCTGCAGTGCAAGTGCGCCGACAAACCGGTCAAGGTCCGGATCTCCGCGCAGACCGCGCATAACCATGTGTGCGGCTGCACCAAGTGCTGGAAACCCGAGGGCTCGGTGTTCTCGATGATCGCCGCGGTGCCGCGCGACAAGCTCGAGGTGCTCGAGAACGGCGACAAGCTGGCCGTGGTCGACGACAAGGCGACGATCCAGCGCCACGCCTGCAAGGGCTGTGGCGTCCACATGTTCGGCCGCATCGAGAACAAGGAGCACGCCTTCCACGGACTCGATTTCGTCCACACCGAGCTGTCGAAGGAGACGGGCTGGTCGGCGCCCGGCTTCGCCGCGTTCGTGTCCTCGATCATCGAGTCGGGATATGCCCCGTCCGGCATGGAGGCGGTGCGCGCCCGCCTGCGCGAACTTGGGCTGGAGCCGTACGACTGCCTGTCGCCGACCCTGATGGATGCACTTTCCACGCACGCGGCGAAAAAGTCCGGCGTGCTCAAGGCCTGAACAGAAAGGAGAACGATGGAACGGATCGAACGGCATGCCTGCTTCGGCGGGCAGCAGGAAGTGTGGAAGCACGCCTCGACCTCATTGGGCTGCGAGATGCGGCTGGGCGTCTACCTGCCACCGCAGGTGACGCAGCGGCGGTTGCCGGTGCTTTACTGGCTCAGCGGCCTGACCTGCAACGAGCAGAACTTCATCACCAAGGCCGGCGCCCAGCGCTACGCCGCCGAGCACGGCGTGATCCTCGTCGCGCCCGACACCAGCCCGCGCGGTCCGGGCATCGCCGACGCCGACGGCTACGACCTGGGCCAGGGCGCCGGCTTCTACGTCGATGCGACACAGGCGCCGTGGGCCCCGCACTACCGCATGCACGACTACGTCACCGGCGAACTGCCGGCGCTGGTCGAGGCGCACTTCCGGGCCAGCGACGCGCGTGCGATCAGCGGCCATTCAATGGGCGGGCACGGCGCGCTGGTGGCGGCGCTGCGCAATCCGGGGCGCTATCGCAGCGTGTCGGCGTTCTCGCCGATCGTCGCGCCGAGCCAGGTGCCATGGGGGCAGAAGGCGTTCTCGGCCTACCTGGGCGATGACCGCAAGACCTGGAACACGTGGGATGCGAGCGAACTGGTGTCCAGTGCGAGCGAGCGGCTACCGCTGCTGGTCGACCAGGGCGAGGCGGACGAGTTCCTGGTGACGCAGTTGCGGCCGCTGCTGTTGCAGGACGCGTGCGACGCCGTGGGCCATCCGCTCGAGTTGCGCATGCGGCCGGGATACGACCACAGCTACTACTTCATCGCCACGTTCATCGGCGAGCACATCGCCTACCACGCGCGGGCGCTGAACGACTGACCGTCGCGGCAGGTAGGAGCGAGCTTGCTCGCGATCCGCGCTGCAGCCACGGTCATGCCTGGTTCGCGAGCAAGCTCGCTCCTACGCCGCGGTTTTCAGGCCAGCAGGAAGTCGGCATACGCGAACCGCTCATCGCGCAGTACCTTCTCGCCCGCCTGCAATGCAATCGGCCGGCGCAGCATCGGCCCGGCATGCACCAGCGTGTGGAACTCGCCGTTCTCGCCACACGGGTCGCACGACGGCGGCAGCGCGGCCAGCAGGGTTTCGTCGAACGCGTGTCCGCTGAAGTCCGCCGCCAGCTGCTGCGTATCGACACAGCACAGCTGCGCCTGCAGTCCGCCTGCGATCATTTCGCGCGCAAGCTTCGCGGTGTCGGCGCCGAACAGCGGCGTGTCGATCTGCCAGCCAAGGCGCGCGCACGAGGCTTCGCGCCAAGCGCGCACGTCGGCCAGGTACAGGTCGCCGAAGGCGATGCAGTCCAGCTCCGGCCAGCGTCCGCGCGCCTGCTCCAGCGCCTGCGCGAACGCGGCCTCGTAGCTGGCGTTGTCGCACTGCGGTGGGATCACCGCTTCGATCAGCGGCAGTCCCGCCGAATCGGCCTGCGCGTGCAGGATGTCGCGGCGGATGCCATGCATGGCAACGCGCTCGTAGCCGCTGGTGACCGTGGTCAGTAGCGCCACGACCTCGACATCGTCGCGCTGGCGCAGGGTGTACAGGGTCCAGGCCGCGTCCTTGCCACCACTCCACGACAACAACCGCTGGCTCATGCCGAGGTCACGTCTCGCAGCTCCCAGCTGCTGCCGGCCAACAGGCGCAGGCGGTGCTTGAGCACCGTGCCGGAGATGGTCGAAGTCACGACCAGGTCGACGTGCAGGTCTTCCTGCTCACCGTGCACGGTGGCAGCGGCGTCGGTGGCGCCGAGCGCCGGATCGACTGCGTCGGGATCGTCCTGGCGCGCCTTCCAGCGGTCGAACAGCCCGCTGTCGCGCAATGCCGCCTGCAACTGTTCGGCGAAACCTTCGGCGCTGACGGCACTGAAGGAAAACGCGGCATCGCTGCCGCGCGCACGCGTCGCATCGGGAAGGCGGATGTAGAAACGGGTAGCCATGCAAAGGTTCCGGTGTGGGGTCTTGTTGGAGCGAGCTTGCTCGCGATCACGCGCGTCCGTCGCGGAAACGCTTTCGCGAGCAAGCTCGCTCCTACACACATTACGCCCCGTCCGTGACGGCTGTGACTAGCCGTGGAACTTCTGTCCCTCGGCAGCGAAGCCGACCACCACCGCGCCCTTGCCGACGTTGACCATGCCGGTCAGGCTCATCACTGACTCGAACAGTTCGATGTTGTTGTTGGCGCAGGCATGGCGCAGGCGCTCGTAACCGGGCAGCTTGCGCATGTCGTCGAGTTCGCCGCCGTAGCTCAGGCACATCGTCGGGGTCAGCAGTTCGCCGGCCTCGACCCGCTGCGCGGCGTGTTCGAACAGCTTCTCCACCGCCGGCTCGAAACCCTTGATCTTGGCGACCGGGGCGGTCTCGCCGCGATTGCAGTGCAGCACCGGCTTGATGTCGAGCGCGCTGCCGAGCGCGGCGCTGATGAAGCTGACGCTGCGGTCGCCCTTGGTGCGGGCGCGGTTGCGCAGGTAATAGAGATCCGGCGGAACCATGTAGCCCTGGGTATGCAGCGCCAGGTGCTCCAGGCGCGCACGGATCTTCGGCGCGCCTTCACCGGCCTCGCGCAGGCGCACCGCCTCGACCGCGCCGATGCCCTGGGCGGCGAACAGGTTCTGGCTGTCGACCACGCGCAGCGCGAACGGCGTGTTGTTGCCGGCGGCCGAACGCGCGGCCTTGTAGTCACTCAGGATCGCGAAGCTGGCCTGCTGCGCGTTGTCGAAGATCGGGCTGCGCGTCTTGGTGATCGTCATGCAGAACACGTAGTCGTAGTCGATCACCAGCCGGCTCAGGAACAGGTCCTGGATCTGCTGCACGGTGAACGGCGTGGTCTGCGCTTCATGGCCGCGCTCGGCGACGTGGGCGTGCAGGAACTCCAGCGTCGCCTGTTCGTTGCGACGGTCGGCAAGCACGGCCTCGCCGATGCGCACGGTGATCGGCAACACATCGACGTCGTGTTGCTCCAGGTACTCCAACGGCAGATCGCAGGCCGAATCGACCACGAGTCCAATGCGCATGTTTCCTCCCCAATTGCAGCGCTGGCATCGAATTGTGACAGGCAGCATACCTGCTTCGCGGCTTGCGTCTCGCTGCGGGTGCAGCAAAGAACTGCGCGAAAGGCGCTTCGGCGAAATCTGAACGGGTGACCCGACTGTCGTCCCGAGCGCAGCGAGGGACCTGCTGTTGCGCCCCGGAAAACAGATCCCTCGCTGCGCTCGGGACGACAACGACAAACCGGCTCAGCGCCGGCGCTGCAACCCGACCGGCAGCTGCGACACCCGCTGCATTTCGGCGTCGTCGAGGACCGCCGGTTCGCGCAGCGTCGCCAGGGCGAACTCGTGCGCGTCATTGCCCCAGAACAGCTCGCCGCGTACGGCCAGGGTCGGCACGCCGTAGACGCCGGCGGCGATGGCCGCATCGGTGTTGGCACGCAGTGCCGCCTTGGTCGGCGCCGCGTCGAGTTCCTCGGCGGGGACGTCGAGCACCGCCATCAGCGGCACCAGCGCTTCCATGCTGTCGCCGGCGCGGCCCTGCGCCCACAGCCAGTCGTAGATCGAATCGACCGCTTCGGGCGTATTGCCCGCGGCGATGCTCAGGCGCAGTGCCGCCAGCGGATTGAACGGATGCGCCGGCGGAAACCGCAACGGCACGCCCTGCTGGCGCGCCAGCCACAGCACGTGGCGGTAGGTGAATTCACGCTTGCCCGGGATCTCGGCCGGACCCTTCTGGCCGCAGGCGTCGAGCACCGCGGCGAACACGATCGGCACCAGCTGCACCGGCGTCCCCTCGCGCTCGAACTCGCGCAGCAGCGGCTTGAGCTTCTGCCACTGCAGGTAAGAGAACGGCGAGATGAAGTCGAAATACCAGACCAGCGGTGTCGCGCTCATGGTCGTGGCTCAGTGCCAGGCGCCGAGGATCAGCCCGTACAGGCTGAACTGCGCGATGTGGTAACCGGCGTCGATCATCCACATCTTGACGCTGCGCTGGGCGAAGGCGTAGTTGATGCCGAAGCTCATGGCAACGAAGAACAGGCCGACCACGAAGCCGGCGCCGAAACCATCGGCCGGACCGGCTTCCGGCGGCAGGGCAATGGCGAACATCAGCGCCGCCAGCAGGCTGCAGCCGAAGGCGGTGGCGAAGGTCAGCCTCGGATGCGGCGGAGCGCTGTTGGGGTCGATGCCGGCCTCGCGGCACCAGGCCTGCTTGAACAACGGCCCGTACCAGATCCCGCCCAGGACGAAGGCGGAGACGGCCGCGGCGATCACCGCCAGCCAGTTGAAGTCGACTTGGGGCAGGGTCATGGCGTCCTTCGTGTTGTCGCGATTACCGGCAGCATACCGCTCCGCCTATCGTTTGTAGGAGCGAGCTTGCTCGCGAAAGCGCACCCAGGCCTGGATACGCCTCATCGCGAGCAAGCTCGCTCCTACGCATGGATATGCCGGTTGATAGCGCTAGCGTCCTGCCTGCGGATACGCCCGCGGCAGCCCACCGTTCTCCGCCGGCGTGGACGAGTGGAGGTAGCGGTCGCGCAGTTCGGTCTGGCGGCTGCGCATCTCGATCGCGCGACCGTCCATCCACACCTGCAGGGCCACCGCGCTGACTTCGAGCGGGTCGCCGCTCCACAGCACCAGGTCGGCGCGCTTGCCCGGCGCGATGCTGCCCATGCGGTCGGCCACGCCGAAGGCTTCGGCCGGGACCCGGGTCAGGCCGGCCAGGCCATCGTCCCAGGGCAGGCCGTTGGCAACGGCATTGCCGGCCAGCTGGCGGATCTTGCGCGCGTTGTGCGAGGCATCGCCTGACTGCGAGAAGCCCACCGCGACGCCGGCGGCACGCAGGCGCGCGGCGTTGAGCATGGTCGCGCCGATCTGGTCGAAATCGTAGGGCAGGTTGCCGAGCGGGTTGACGAACACCGGCACCTTGGCTGCGGCCAGCTGCGGTGCCATGCGCCAGGCCTCGGCACCGCCGGCGATGGCGATGCGGACATTGTGGCGGGCCGACCAGCGCAGCAACTGGCGGATGTCGGCGGCGCGATCGACCGCGACCACCACGCGACCACCGCCGCCGATGTAGCGCGCCAGCGTCGAGCGTCCGGCCGGCGTCAGCAGCGCGGCGTTGGCGTCGGCCGGGATGCGCCCGCGCACTTCGTCGATCAGCTGGTCGAGGATCATCCATTGCGCGGCACGCGAGTTGCCGCTCAGGCCGATCGCGTCGCCACCGATGCGCAGGAACAGTTCGCGCGGCCCGACCGGGTCGGCGCTGCCGTCCAGTCGCACCACGCCGCCCTGGCCGGCCACAATCGAACCACCGGCGCCGGTGCCGGCACCGAGCAATGTCCAGCCGATGCCTTCGATCCGCGTCACCGGCACCAGCACCGAGTCGGGGTTGTAGGCCAGGGTCACGTCGAACTCCGGGCGCACCGTCATCTGCTTGGTTTCGGCGCCGAGGGTCAGGGTCTCATCGTTGGTCGCCTTCTCGCCCGACACCTCTTCCAGGCCGATCTCGGTGATGCCGCCGAACAGCGTCGGCGTCAGCGGCTTGCCCTGGGCATCGATCACCTGCGCGCCGGCGGGCGCGGCCAGGCCGGTGCCGACGGCGCGGATGGTGCCGCCGCTGACCAGCACGTCGGCGTTGCTCAGCGTGCCCTGAGCGGACGCGGTGTGGACGGTGGCGTTGCGGATCAGCAGGTCCTGGGCGGATGCGCCGAGCGAGGAAATGCCCAGGCCGATCGTCAGCACTGCCCTACCCGTCATCCCCGTCAGCACCGCTCTACCCGTCATCCCCGCGAAGGCGGGGACCCAGCGGCGTTGCTTTGGAGTTGCATGCAGTGCGCAAGGCACTGGGTTCCCGCCTGCGCGGGAATGACGACTCGTCCTCACAGCACACCTCCCTGCGCCGCGGCGCCCTGTCCCAGCATGAAATCCGACACCGGCTGGCGGTTGCGGTCATTGCGATCGAACACGCGCGCTCCGTCGATGTAGACCTGCTCGGCGTGCGCATACACGCTGAAGGGATTGCCGTTCCAGACCACCACGTCGGCCATCTTGCCCGGCTCCAGCGTGCCGGTCTGCTCGAGGATGCCCAGCGCCTGTGCGGCGTTGCGGGTCAGCCAGCCGATCGCGCGCTCGGGCGCGATGTCCATGCCGGCGAGCCTGGCGTGCGCCATCACCTTGGCCGCCTCCTGATTGAGGCGCTGGATGCCCTCGTCGGAATCGGAGTGGACGATCGCGCAGCTGTTGGCCGGGCGGTCGACGATGGCGATGTTCTCCTGGATGCCGTCGAAGGCTTCCATCTTGAAGCCCCACCAGTCGGCCCACAGCGCCGCGCAGACGCCTTCGCTGGCGAGGCGGTCGGCCAGCTTGTAGGCCTCCACGCCATGGTGGAACGCGGCGACCTTGAAGCCGAACTCCTTGGCCAGGTCGAGCATGATCGCCATCTCGTCGGCGCGGTAGCAGTGGATGTGCACGCGGATGTCGCCGTTGATGGCGCCGGCCAGCGTGTCGAGCTTGAGGTCGCGTTTGCCGCCGGTGTCCTTTTCGCTGTCGGCGCCGTTGCCGTTGCCCGACTGCCACCAGTGCTTCTTCTTCGCCGCCTCGTCGTTCTTCTTGCCGCCGCCGCTCTTGCGGAGGTATTCGCTGGCGTCGATGAAGGCGGCGCGATAGCCGGCGACATTGCCCATGCGCGTGGCCGGGCCGCTCTTCTGGCCGTAGACACGCTTGGGGTTCTCGCCGCAGGCCATCTTCAGGCCCCACGGCGCGTCGGGAAACTTCATCGCCTGATAGGTGGTGGCGGCGACGTTCTTCAGCGTCACACCGCGGCCGCCGACCAGGTTGGCCGAGCCCGGCAGCACCTGCAGCGAGGTGATGCCGCCGGCCAGTGCCGCGGCGAATCCGGGATCCTGTGGCCAGATCGAATGCTCGGCCCAGACGTTGGCGGTGACCGCGCCGGTCATTTCGTTGCCGTCGCTGTGCGCGCTCACACCCGGGGCGGGGTACACGCCAAGGTGCGAATGCACGTCGATGATGCCCGGCGTCACCCACTTGCCGTTGCCGTCGACGCGGGTGGCGTTGGCTGGCGCCTGCAGCGCGCCGCCGACCGCGACCACCTTGCCGTCCTGCAGCAGCACGTCGGCGTTGTCGAGGCGCTGGCCGGTGCCGGTCAGCACCGTGGCGTGCTCGATCAGGACCGGGCCGGCCGCGATCGCGCGGTAGGTGCTGGGGTAGGGGTCTTCGACGAAGCGCGATCGTGAGGACGACGGCTTGGAAGCGGGCGCGTCAGGCGAGGCCGCTTGGGCGACGCCGACGGAAAGCACCGCGGCGAGCGCGGCGGCCAGAGGTCGGAACATGGTTTTCCCCGGAGGTGGCACGGACAACGAATCCGCACCCTAGCCGCGGCCGACCTTTCGTGCAAACCCGACGAAGGTCATGCCCGGGCGTGAGAGAATGCAGCTCCAGGCAGCCCCGCCCTGGTAGGCGCCAGCAAGGCTGGCGACCGGGCGTTGGAGCTTGTCATACGTGCCAGCACGCTGGCCCCGGCAAGAGACAACGCGAGGAACACGTACGTGAAAGACAAGGAACAGATCGTAGACAACTGGTTGCCGCGCTACACCGGCGTGCCCCTGGACCAGTTCGGCGAGCACATCCTGCTGACCAACTTCGGCGGCTACCTGCACACCTTCGCCCGCCTGACCGGGGCCGAAGTGATCGGCCTGGACCGGCCGATGCCCAGTGCCACCGCCGACGGCATCACCATGATCAACTTCGGCATGGGCAGCCCGAACGCGGCGACGATGATGGACCTGCTCAGCGCGATCATGCCCAAGGCGGTGCTGTTCCTGGGCAAGTGCGGTGGACTGAAGCGGAAGAACCAGCTCGGCGACCTGATACTGCCGATCGCGGCGATCCGCGGCGAAGGCACCAGCGACGACTACCTGCCGCCGCAGGTGCCGGCGCTGCCGGCGTTCGCGCTGCAGCGTGCGGTCTCGACGATGATCCGCGATCTCGGCCACGATTACTGGACCGGCACGGTGTTCACCACCAACCGTCGTGTCTGGGAGCACGACGAGGCCTTCAAGGAGCGCCTGCGCACCATGCGATGCATGGCCATCGACATGGAGACGGCGACGATCTTCGCCGCCGGTTTCGCCAACCGCATTCCCTGCGGCGCGCTGCTGCTGGTTTCCGACCAGCCGATGATCCCGGAAGGCGTCAAGACCGAGGCCTCCGATGCGCGCGTGAGTTCCGACTACGTCGACAACCACATCAATGTCGGCATCGAGGCATTGCGGCTGATCCGTCGCAATGGCAAGTCGGTGCGGCATCTGCGATTCGACGAGTAACAGTCGCGGGCCTTCTTCGTCTGCGGACGACGCTTCGATGCTTTGTTTCCCGGTCTTCGGTGGCCCTCACCCCAACCCCTCTCCCGCACGCGGGAGAGGGGCTCAAGAAAACCGTCATCCCCGCGAAGGCGGGGACCCAGCGACGTTGCTCTGATGCTCGTCATTCCCGCAAAGGCGGGAACCCATGGACGTTGCTCCATAAAAAAGGCCGGCATCGCGCCGGCCTTCTTCATGTGCACGAACCGCGGCGCGATCAGCTGCAATCCATCTCCCATTCGTAGCTCTGCGTTTCCTCGTTGAACACCGACACGGCCGAACAGGCGCTCTTGGCGGCCGTCGACTGTGCCGGCGCGGTCAGCACCGATTGCGGGGCCGGCGTCTCGGAATTGATCTGCGGGCAGACCTTCTTTATCGGCGGCAGCGTTCCGGCCGGAAAGCAGAACATACGGGGCGGATTGCAGATCAGGACGCACTGGATGCTCTGCGCACCGGTGGCATGCGGAGCGAGCAGGCCAACAAGCAACAGGGCTGCGACAACAGACTGCTTCATGGTTGTTCCCTCTGGAGGTGACGTACGCGGTGAAAGCATGGTCGTGGAAACACGGCGGTGGCCGGGTGACGGGCGCCTGAGCGTCCGGCGGGGGCGTTCACTCTTGTGCAGGCCCTGTGAAGGCCGTGTAGTGGAGCCGCGTCCGGGAGTCTGGCTGCCGGGCATCGCAGAACCTGCGACGCCCCGCGGGCACACTATCGACCTGGAAGTTCGACTGGAGGCTGGGGAGGGGGCATGGAGAAATTCATCTATCTGTTCGTGGGTGCGGCGCTGACCTGGCTGTTCTACTTCGTCCAGCGCCGCGTCGAGCGCCGTGGCGCGGTCGAGGCGATCGAGCGCAACCAGAAGCTGCTGGACCTCAAGCAGGGCCTGGACAGCACCAACACCAACCTGGACGACCTGCGCCAGTTCGAGCAGCGCCTGATCGGCAAGGCCGAGACCGCCGCGCGCATCGCCGACAACTACTTCACCAAGGCCGAGGAGGTCGCCCGCCAGAGCGACGATGCCGCCGTGACCCAGTCCGACATGAACGAGCAGGCAGCCAGCGAGTTGCAGCGTGTCGAGGCACGCCTGGCCACGGTGGTCGCGCACCTGCGACGGCAGCTCGACGGCGAATCGCTGGCCGTGTTCGACGAAGCCCACCGCAGCTGGCTGGCGTTCCGCGACCGTTACGCGCGCTTCGTCTCGCAGTCGTACTCGGGCGGATCGATCCGCCCGCTGATCCACGCGGTGACGCTGGAGAGCGTGACCGAACTGTGGATCAACGAGTTGGAAACGCAGTTGGCAGACGAGTCGGTGTAGTCATGCACATCTATCCCGACGACATCCTCGCCTTTTGGCAGCAATCAGGTTACGAGCGCTGGTTCGCCCGCGACGAGGCCTTCGACGCGCGCTGCCGCGAGGAATGGCTGCCGGCGCACCATCGCGCCGCACGCCGTGAACTCGAAGACTGGATGGAAACGCCGGAGGGCGCGCTGGCGCTGACGATCCTGCTCGACCAGATCCCGCGCAATGTCTTCCGCGGCAGCGGTCATGCCTACGCCACCGATCCGTTGGCGCGCCACTACAGCGCGCGCGCGATCGAACGCGGTTTCGACCATCAGGTCGATCCCGCGCTGCGCGTTTTCTTCTACATGCCCTTCGAACACTCCGAGGCGATCGCCGACCAGGAGCGGTCGGTCGAGCTGACGTCAGCGATGGGCGGCGAGTCGGGCCAGAACTACCTCGACTACGCGCGTCGCCATCGCGACGTGATCGCGCGCTTCGGCCGCTTCCCACACCGCAACCGCGAGCTGGGCCGGACGAGTACGGCGGAAGAACAGGCCTACCTGGATGCAGGAGGCGGCTTCGCCTGAACCACCGGCGTAGGAGCGAGCTTGCTCGCGATCGCCGCGTCCGACCTTTACGGCGCGTGATCGCGAGCAAGCTCGCTCCTACATTGCAGCAGGCAGATCAGTACTTCGACACGCTCGCGTCGATGTCCGCCCACGCGTCGATGCCGCCGACGACGTTGTAGACCTCGCGGAAGCCCAGGTCGCGGAAATGCTCGGCCGCCTGCTGGCTGCGACCACCGTGGTGGCACAGGAACGCCAGCGCGGTGTCCTTGGGCAGGGCCTCGAGGGCCTCCAGGCCGTTGTCGAAGCTGTCGAAGGCGACCGCGACGCTGGCCAGCTGGCGCTCCGGCGCCGGGCGCACGTCGACCAGGCGCAGCGTGCCTGCGGCGACGCGGGCGGCCACTTCGGCCGGTGCGATCGACTGCACCGCCGGCGGCGCATGCGGGTTGTGCACGACCAGGCCACGACCACGCTCGTCATCGACCCAGTCGATGGTGATGCCGTCGGCGCGGCGCGCCTGCAGCCAGTCGGTCTGCACGCGTACGCCATCGAGTTCGACCGCCACCGCATTGGCATCCACCGGCGCCAGCTGCAGACGAGCGTTGTGGCGCGCGTCGATGTCGAGCTGGACGGCGTAGCCGTCACCGGCATTGGCGATGGCGCCGCGCAGCATCTCGACTGCGGCAGGAGTGATGGTCAGACGCGGCGGGCTGCGGTCCGGCACCGGCAGGCCGAGCACGCCGTGCAACTCGCCGCTGCCGGCCAGTTGCTCGACGATGTCGCTGCCGCCAATGAGTTCGCCGTCGATGTAGAGCTGCGGAATCGTCGGCCAGTTGCCGTACTGCTTGATGCCCTCGCGGATTTCCGCGTCCGACAGCACGTCGACGTGGGCATAGCCCTGCGGCAGCAGTGCGTTGAGCACGCCGACCGCCTTGGCCGAGAAGCCGCACTGTGGTGCCTGCGGCGCGCCCTTCATGAACAGGACGACGCGGTTGGACTGCAGCAGGGTTTCGATGCGCGAACGCAGGGCGGGATCGAGGGACATGGGGTCTGGCCTTGAGGGGATGTGGTGCATGTGGGGGCGGCGGCCGCGAGAGGCAAGTCCGCTGCAGGCGGATGTAGGAGCGAGCTTGCTCGCGAAAGCCCTGTCCGGCTATCGCGAGAACCTTCGCGAGCAAGCTCGCTCCTACACAAGGGCCTCGGTCGTTACCATCGGGCGATGACTTCCTTCCATCGCCCGCCCCGCCACCCGCACGCCTGGGCGTGGTTGTTCGCTGCCTCGCAGCTGGCGGTGGTCGCGGTCTGGTGGCGATGGGGCTGGCAGCCCGGCCTGGCGGCACTGCTGGTCAGTCACCTGACCCTGGTCTGGGCCACGTTGAAGCCGCAGTCGCGCCTGCTCAGTCCGGTGCTGACGCGGCTGCCGACGGCCGAGCCGGTGGTCTGGCTGACCATCGATGACGGCCCCTCCGACGACACCCGGGCGATCCTCGACCTGCTCGATGCCCGCAACGCACGCGCGACCTTCTTCCTGGTCGGCGACCGCGCGCAGGCGCGTCCGGAGCTGGTTGGCGAAATCGCGCGCCGCGGCCACGGCATCGGCCAGCACAGCCACACCCATCCGCAGGCGCGCTTCTGGGCGCTGCCGCCGATGGCGATGCGGGCACAGATCGACGACGCCCAGGCCGCGCTGACGCAACTGGCCGGCGCGCCGCCGCGCTGGTTCCGCGCCGTGGTCGGCATGGCCAATCCGTTTGTGGCCGCCGCCCTCAAGCGGCATGGACTGGCACGCGTGGCCTGGTCGGCGCGTGGCTTCGACGCGGTGATGCAGGAGCCGGCCGGCGTGGCCGCGCGCATCGAACGCGACCTCGCACCCGGCGCGATCGTGCTGCTGCATGAAGGAGCACGTCATGGACGCAACGTCGAGACGCTGGCGGCGGTGCTGGACCGCCTGGACCAGCGCGGCTACCGCACCGTCCTGCCGGAGCACCTGGAATCGCAGAGGTAGGAGCGAGCTTGCTCGCGAACCGCCAGGGCGATCGCGAGCAAGCTCGCTCCTACAGCCTTGGCGGCGCAATCAGCCGGCGATGATCAGCCAGTTGTTGAATGGCGTCCGCCCGCGCAGCGAGGTGAAGGTCGCTTTCAATCCCGCTTCGGCCAGGCGCGCACGCACGGCATCCGCATCCGGATAATTCAACGGCGCGGCATTCATCCAGCCGACGACCTTGGCGAAGACATCGACGAAGCGCGTGACGTGGGCGCGATGGCTGCCGTCGGCCAGTCCGGTGCGGATCACCAGCTTCGCACCCGGTGTGAGCATCGCGATGGCCTGGTCGATCGCGTGCATCTGCGCCGCGACCGGCACGAACTGCAGCACGTCGAGCACGGCCACGCTGCCACGATGCGCGGGCACGCCCTGCGCCAGGTCGGCGGTCTCGAACGCCACATCGCCCAGGTCGCAGCGGGCCGCGGCCTTGCGTGCGCGCAGGATCTTGCCGACGTCGTTGTCGTAGCCGCGGTAGGGCATGCGCTGGCCGTCTGCGCGCAGCGCATGGGCGAGCAGGCCCAGCCCGCAGCCCAGATCGAGCAGGGGCGCCTGCGTGCCGCGCAGTGCCTCGCAGACGCCGGGATACAGCGGGTCGGTGCCGAACTTGCTCCAGGCGTAGTAGTAGTCGCGGCGGCCGTACCAGTGCTCGCGCGGCAGGAAGGCCGAGGCCAGTGCACGCGCCTGCTTGCCCGGCAGCGGCGCCGTCGCAGCGTGCGTCGTCGCGCCGCCGGAATCGTTCATCGCGCCAGCAGCTCGCGCGCTACCGGCAGTGCCAGCGCCGTCCACTGCGCGTACATCGCCGCTGACGGATGCAGCCCGTCGTCGGCGAGCATCTCCGCGTCGCCGCCGCGCTCGCGCGACACCGGCGTGATGTCGACGAAGGCCACGCAGTGCGCCTCGCACACCACCTGCGCGGCGGCGTTGAACGTGTCGAGCTCGGCGGCAATGGTGGCCGGCGTGGCCTGGGTGGTCTTCACGAACGGGGTCACGCCCCAGTCCGGGATCGACAGCACCAGCACGCGGTCGGCGCGGCCGCGGGCGAACGCGATCGCGCGCTTGAGCAGGGTCGCGAACTCGCCGCGGTACTCGACCGCGCTGCGTCCGCGGTACTGGTTGTTGACGCCGATCAGCAGGCTGACGAAATCCCATTCGCCCAGCGGTTCGGCGCCATCGATGCCCCAGGCCAGCTCGTCGGTGGTCCAGCCGGTGGTGGCGATGATGCGCGGGTCGGCCAGGGCGATGCCTTCCTCGCGCAGCGCATGCGCGAGCTGGTGCGGCCAGCGACCGTCCGCGGCGACACCTTCACCGATGGTGTAGCTGTCGCCGAGCGCCAGGTAGGACAGTGCGGTGGCGGGAACGCTGGTGGTCATTGCGATCAGGCCACGGCCGCCTGCGCCTGCCCGGCCTCGCTGTCCGCGTAACGGTCGAGCAGGCGCTCGATGCGGCGGAACACTTCGCGCAGGTCGTCGGGCGGCGGCAGCAGGGTGACGCGGAAATGGTTGCGGTAGGGCACGTTGAAGCTGGAGCCGGGCACCACCAGCACGTCCTCGGTTTCGAGCAGCTCCAGGGCGAAACGGTGATCGTCGAAGCCCTGCGCCGCCGCACCGGTCACCGCCGGGAACGCATACAGCGCACCGGCCGGTTCGACCAGCTGCAGGTGGCGGCTGTCGGCGATGCTGTCGATGACCGCGCGGCGTGCCTCGAACAAACGCCCGCCCGGCGCGCACAGCGGCGCGATGGTGTCCTCGCCGTGCAGCGCCGCCTCGATCGCGAACTGCCCGGGCACATTGGCGCACAGGCGCAACGCGCCGAGCAGGTCCATGGCGTGGTGCAGGTTGCCGCTGGCGACCGGGTCGCCCGACAGCACTGCCCAGCCCACGCGCCAGCCGCAGGCGCGATGGACCTTGCTCAGGCCGCCGAACGACAGGCACGGCAGGTCACCGGCGATCGGCGCGATCGGGGTGAACTGGTTGCCGTCATAGAGAATGGAGTCATAGATCTCGTCGCACATCACCAGCAGCTTGTGGCGCGCGGCGATCGCGACGATCTTCTCGATCAGCTCGCGCGGGTAGGCGGCGCCGGTCGGGTTGTTGGGGTTGATCAGCACGATCGCGCGGGTGCGGCTGGACACCAGCGAGGCGATCTCGTCCGGGTCGGGCAGGAAGCCGTTCTCGGGCAGGCAGCGGTAGTAGACCGGGCGACCGTCGTTGAGGATGGTCGCCGCCGACCACAGCGGGTAATCGGGCGAGGGCAGCAGCACTTCGTCGCCCGGGTTCAGCAAGGCGCGCAACGACAAGTCGATCAGTTCGCTGACACCGTTGCCGACGAACACGCGCTCCGGGCTCGCATTGGGCGTGCCGCGCTGCTTGTGGAAGCTGGCGATGGCTTCGCGCGCAGCCGGCAGGCCCTGCTGGTGGGTGTAGGGGTCGGTGTCGCTGATGTGGTCGGCGATCGCGCGCTGCAGGTGCTCGGGAGCACGGAAACCGAACGCGCCCGGATTGCCGATATTGAGCTTGATCAGCTTGCGCCCCTGGCCCTCCAGTTCGCGGGCTCGCCGGGCCAGTTCACCGCGGATTTCGTAGCGGACTTCGGACAGGCGTTCGCGGGTCTTCACGGGGGACTGGGACATTGCTGAAGGCAAGTTGGGGGTCGGAAAGCCAGACTAGCCGAAACTGGCGCGAACGGCAGCGGAAATGGCCCATATGCGGCGCATCTGGGCGCAACTTCGACGGTGTGAGCGGTAACCGACCTGTCGTCCCGAGCGCAGCGGGGGACCTGCTTGTGCTCGAACCTGGGCGCCCCGCCAGCAGTTCCCTCGCTGCACTCGGGAAGACACTTGGCCGCTGCACTCGGGATGACGGCTAGAATCCCGGCATGCACCCAGCCGCCGCAAAGTCTTGATCCCCGGTTTCGACGCCCTGCAGGCCATCGGCTGGCCTTTGAAGGCCAGTTCGCCGGTTCCTGTCGGCATTTCCCAGCAAGACCAGTCCTGGCTCGACCTGATGGCCGAACTCCCCAAGGCGCGGCCGGCGCGGGTCATCGAGCAACACCGCAGCGGCTACATCGTCTCCGACGGCCCCGATCACGGCTTCCCGGTCGAGTCCCTGCCCGAATGGCAGCGCCCGCCCGGCTACCGCAAGGGCACGGTCACCATCGACCAGCGCCCGGGCGTCGGCGACTGGCTGCTGGTGGAAGGCCGCAAGGCGGTGGCCCTGCTGCCACGCCGCAGCGCGATCAAGCGCGGCGCCGCCGGCGAGCACTACCAGCAACAGCTGATCGCGGCCAACGTCGACACCGTGTTCGTGGTCTGCGGCCTGGATGCCGACTTCAACCCGCGCCGGATCGAGCGCTACCTGCTGTTGGTCCGTGGTGGCGGTGTCGAGCCCGTGGTCGTGCTGACCAAGGCCGACCAGGCCGAAGCGGCCGACGCCGAAGTGCTGCCCGGCGCGATGGCGGCGCTGGTCGAGCTGGCCGCGCAGGGCGTGGCCGTGCGCGCGGTCAACGCCCGCGACGCCGAAAGTGTCGCCGCCTTGAATCCGTGGCTGCAGCCCGGCTGCACCGCGGTGCTGGTCGGCAGCTCCGGCGCCGGCAAGTCAACCCTGACCAACACTCTGCTCGGCAGCGAGCGGATGAAGACCGGCGAAGTACGCGAGAGCGATTCGCGCGGCCGCCACACCACCACCCATCGCGCGCTGATCCCGTTGCCGACCGGCGCCTGCCTGATCGACACCCCTGGCATGCGCGAGCTCAAGCCAACCGGCGAGGAAGACGTCGCAGAGAACTTCAGCGACGTCGAAGCCCTGGCCGAGAAGTGCCGCTTCCGCGACTGCAAGCACGCGCGCGAACCCGGCTGCGCGGTGCGCGAAGCCATCGAGGCCGGCAAGCTCGACCCGCAACGCTTCGCCAACTACCTCAAGCTCAGCGACGAAGTCGCCGGCGCCGCCAACCGCCTGGCCCACCGGCGCGCGCAGAAGGCGGACGAAAAAGTGGCGGGCAAGTCGCTCAACAAGCGGCTTGACGAGAAGTATGGGAAGCATTGACGGCAGGACCGCGCCTCTTCCGTCATTCCCGCGAAGGCGGGAACCCAGCGTCGTCCTGCGTGACCACCGTGCAAGCCACTGGGTCCCGCCTTCGCGGGGATGATGGAAGTTGCATGACCGACCACGCGCCCGAGATCGCCCATCACGCCGCGCTCGATGCGCGCATGGTCGCCGCGGCCAAGGATGTGCGGTTGCTGGCCCTGGTCAGTTGGCCAGCGGGCCAGGAGGTCGCGTTCCTGGCCGACTTCGCGCGCGGCGTGGTCAAGCTGCCGCAGATCCAATACCCGAGCCTGGATTTCAGCGCCACGCGCGCCGAGATGGAGGCGATCGCCGACGCGGCCGATCCGGACCACCCGCTGGGCCAGTACCTGATCGATTCGGCGCGCAGCTGGTCGCAGGCCGCGGCACTGTGCGAGTCGCTCGGCACGGCCGCGGTCTGCGAGCACTCGATCCAGCTGTTCGGCCGCCCCGACGAGCCCCTGCCGGGCGACGGCCCGACCACCCGCGAAGCGGCGCAGCACTTCATCTCGATCGCCGACGAGCTCGACCGCGAGCTGATGTCGCCGGCCGAACACGTCACCATCTCCGCGACCGCGTTGCAGCTGCAGTTGCAGCGCGAACTCGACGACTACTTCGACGGGCGCATCATCTCGGTCGAACTCGACCCCGACCTGATCGCCAAGGCCGCCGCCGGCGCCACCCGCATCCGCCTGCGCCACGGCGCCGCCTTCAGCGACTACGACCGCCACCAGTTGCTGCAGCACGAAGCCTTCGTGCATTCGTTGACCGCGCTCAACGGCCGCGAGCAGCCGGTGCTACCGAGCCTGGCCTTGTCGTCACCGCGCATCACCGCCACCCAGGAAGGCCTGGCGACCTTCGCCGAGCAGATCACCGGCAGCATCGACATCGGCCGCATGAAACGCATCAGCCTGCGCATCGAGGCGGTGGCGATGGCGCTGTCCGGCGCCGACTTCATCGAAGTGTTCCGCTATTTCCTCGCGGCCGGGCAAACGCCGGAGGACAGCTTCGCCTCGGCGCAGCGCGTGTTCCGCGGCGTCCCGACCAGCGGCGGTCACGCCTTCACCAAGGACACCGTGTACCTGCGTGGCCTGGTCGGCGTGCACACGTTCTTCCGCTGGGCGTTGCGCGACGGAAAGCTGCAGCTGTGCCGCTGGTTGTTCGCCGGCAAGATGACGTTGACCGACGTGCAGCGCTTCGAGCCGCTGTTTGCCGACGGGGTGATCAAGCCGGCGCGCTGGTTGCCGCACTGGGTGGCGCGAGCCAACGGGCTGGCCGGGATGCTGGCGTTCTCGCTGTTCGCTAACCGGATCCGGTTGGACAAGATCGTGGTGGACGGGAAGGCGCCGGAGCTCTAACGCTTTGTCATCCCGAGCGTAGCGAGGGATCTGCTTTGCGCGGCGAGACAGCAGGTCCCTCGCTGCGCTCGGGACGACAGTCGATAGCGGTCACCGCCTGCGCCAGGCCCGCCACACCGGCAACGCCAGCATCACCGCCACCAGCCCCCAGGTCGCCATCGTGATCGGGCTCGACCACAGGATCCCCAGCTCCCCGTTCGAGATCGACAGCGCCCGCCGCAGGTTCTGCTCCATCAATCCGCCCAGGATGAAGCCCAGCAACACCGGCGACAGTGGAAAGTCGAGCTTGCGCAGGATGTAACCCAGCACGCCGATGGTGACCATCAGCACCAGGTCGAAGGTGGTCGCGTGCACCGCATACACGCCGATCGAGGTGATGATCGCGATCGCCGGCACCAGCGCCCAGTTCGGCACGGCCAGGATGCGGGTGAACACGCGCACCATCGGCACGTTGAGGATGATCAGCATGACGTTGGCGACGAACAGCGAGGCGATCAGCCCCCACACCACCTGCGGCTGCTCCTGGAACAGCAGCGGGCCGGGCGTGATGTTGTAGAGGCTCAACGCGCCGATCATCACCGCCGTCGTACCCGAACCCGGCACGCCGAGCGTCAGCATCGGCACCATGGCCCCGCAGGCGGCACCGCCGATCGCCGTTTCCGGCGCGGCCAGCCCGCGCAGGTCGCCCTGGCCGAACCGGCCGCTGCCGCCGGCCAGCCGCTTCTCGGACATGTACGCCACCGCGCTCGCCAGCGTCGCGCCGGCACCGGGCAGCACGCCCATGAAGAATCCGAGCACGCCGCAGCGCAGGTTGACCCAGAACACCGACGCCGCTTCGCGCGCGTTGAACAGCATCCGTCCGGTGGCTTCGACCATGCGGTGGCCGCTGTGGGTCTTCTCCAGCAGCAGCAGGATCTCGCTGATGGAGAACAGGCCCAGCACCAGCACCACGAACTGGATGCCGTCGGCGACGTGCAGGCTGTCGAAGGTGAAGCGGTAGACGCCGCTGTTGGCATCGATGCCGACGCTCGACAGGAACAGGCCCAGCAGCGCCGCCAGCAGCGTCTTCAGTGGTCGCTCGTTGGCCAGGCCACCGAGGGCGACGATCGCCAGCACCATCAGCACGAAGTACTCGGCCGGCCCGAAGGCGATCGCCCACCGCGCCAGCAGCGGCGCGAACAGCACCATGCCGCAGGTGGCGATGAAGGCACCGATGAACGAACTCCACGCCGACAGCGACAACGCCACGCCGGCCAGGCCCTGGCGCGCCATCGGGTAGCCGTCGAGCGTGGTCATCACCGTCGAGGCCTCGCCGGGGATGTTGAGCAGGATCGAGGAAATTCGGCCGCCGTACTCGCAGCCCAGGTAGACCGCGGCCAGCAGGATCAGCGCCGACTCCGGCGGCATGCCCAGCGCATACGCCACCGGAATCAGCAGGGCCACGCCGTTGATCGGTCCGATGCCGGGCAACAGGCCGACCACGGTTCCGATCAGCGTGCCGAGCAATGCGGTGATCAGGTTGTACGGGCTCAGGGCCACGCCGAAGCCCTGGCCGAGATGGTTGAGAGTTTCCATGGAGTGTCGTCGAGGCCCGTCAGAAGGAAAGTTGCTCGAACACGCCCAGCGGCAGCGGCACTTCAAGCAGGCGGTCGAACAGCAGGTACAGGGCGACGCTCAGCAGCGAGCAGGTAATCGCGCTGGGCACGGGACGACCGCCGTACAGCAGGGCGATGAAGCTGCCGGCCAGCGCGCTGGCGAGGATGAAGCCGAGCGGTTCGAACAGCCCGGCATAGGCCAGCAGCAGCGCGATGCACAGCGCCGCCTTGCGCAACAGCGCGCCCTCCATCCGTGCACCGTCCTCGCCGGGTTCCAGTGCGGGCGGTCGCACGATCAGCCAAGCCAGGCCCGCTGCCATCAGGCCCAGGCAGAGCAGCGGATACGCGCGCGGGCCGACCGGTTCGTACGAGTACTGCGCCTGGTAATTCCAGCCGATCAGCGCAAAGGCGATGCAGGCCAGCAGCCAGGCACCGGCGAACAGCCGCTGCACCAGCGCACCGTGTCGAGTCGTCATGGAAGCTCCCGTGCCTGTAGTCAGGGCTTGGCCAGGCCGAACTCGCGCGCGAGCTTGCGGTAACGACCGACTTCCTGTTTGACGTAGGCATCCAGTTGCGGCCCAGTCAGCGCCAGCGGGAACAGATCACGTTGCTCGCGAAGGCGGTCGAACTCCTTCGAGGCCAGCAGCTTGTCGAAAGACGACTTCCAGTAGGCGTAGTCCTGCGCGCTGACCTTGGGGCCGACATAGAAGCCGCGCGCGACCTGCCAGACAACGTCGTAGCCCTGCTCCTTCGCCGTCGGGATCGACGTCATGCCGGGTCGATTCAAGCGCTTGTCCGACAGCACCGCGAGGATGCGCATCTTGCCGGCCTTCACCTGCGGCATGGAGTCGGCGATGTCGGTGCTGCCGACCTGGATGTGTCCGCCCAGTAGCGCGGTGGTGATGTCGCCACCGCCTTCCAGCGCGACGTAGCGCAACTGCCTGGGGCTGATGCCGGCCGCCTTGGCGAGCATCGCGGTCTGCATCCAGTCCTGGCTGCCGACCGAACCGCCGGAACCGATGACGACCTTGCCGGGGTCCTTCTTCAGGGCGGCCATCAGATCGCCCAGCGCCTTGTAAGGCGAGTCGCTGCGCACTGCGATGGCGCCGTAACTGGTGCCCACCGCCGCCAGCCATCGCACCGCGTTCTCGTCGTAGCGACCGAACTTGCCCTGGGCGATGTTGAGCAGCGAACCGCTGGAGAAGGCGGTGATGACGTTACCGTCAGCCGGTCGCTGCGCGACGATGGTGTTGTAGGCGACCGCGCCGACGCCACCGGGCATGTAGGTCACGCGCATCGGGCGCGACAGCGCCTTGGCCTCGACCAGCGCCGCCTGCGCCAGTTTGCAGGTCAGGTCGAAGCCGCCGCCAGGCGAAGCCGGGGCGATGCACTCGGGACGGGACGGATCGGCAGTGGCCGGCCCTGCGAACAGCAGCGACAGCACGGCGACGGCGGAAAACAGCGAGCGGAGCAGGGGCATGTCGGGTCTCGGTTGGCGCCAATGGGATGACCGGCGCAAGCCGGCCGGACACTTGGACGGGGGCGGCAATCAGAAGTCGTACTGGAAGCGGCCGGTCACGGCCTTGGTCCGATCGAGCGTCTGCGCGCGCAGGTGGTCGTAGTTGTCGCTGGCGGTCCAGTCGAGCAGGAAGCGCAGGTTCGAGCGCAGGTGCCAGTTGACGCCGACGGTGGTCGCGTCCATCGCGATGTCGCTGATATTGCCGTTGTTATTGCCGCTGCCGTTGCGGTTCTGGCGGCCGCGGATGGTGTCGTAGCGCAACGCCAGCTGCCAGGCGCCATGGCTGCCCTTTGGCTTGACCCGACCCAGGCGCCCGCCCGCTTTGTCGTACGGCACCGATTCGCCGGTCAGCCACCAGCCGACCAGCCCATAGGCGGAATCGACGCGACCGCTCTGGGCCCCGTCCTCATAGCGCGCATCGCCAATCTCGGCCTGCACGTGCACCGGCCCGCGAACGGTGGCGAACTCCAGCGAGCTCTTGGTCACGTCGGTGTCGCGACCGTTGCCGAAGTTGATCAGCGTGGCGCGGCTTTCATCGGAGAGATGACCGGCCGGGCGCGGGCGAATCCGCAATGCCGGTGCACCGTCGCGGCCGGGATGGTCGTAGTACTCGCGCGCGGCCGACAGGCCCAGGTGCACGACGTCGCCGTCATCGATCCGCGGTGTCCACGTGCCGCGACCACCGAAGGCACGGCCCTTGACCTGCCAGGCGTCGATGCTCTCCAGGCTGTAGACGTTGGCGGCCGTGGTGTATGTGTCGCCCGAGTGCAGCCAGGCCGCACCCAGGCGATACAGTGGTGCATGCGTCTGCGCGAACATGCCGCGCTCGAGGAAGGTGCCGTAGTTGGAGCTGATGCGGTCGTCGAGGCTGAAGTGCTGCTTGAACTGGCCGACGGTCAACTTGCCGGCGTCGAACCCCTTGCTGACGTAGACATCCTTGGCTTCGATCGCATTGACGGAAAAGTCGTCCTGCAGGTTGGCGAAGTCGGCTTCGACCTTGTAGCCCAGTCCGTAGAACTTGCCTGACAGGTCCAGCCACAACCTGCGGAACTCGCTGCCATCCGGATTCGGGTTGCCGCGGTCGTCGTTATGGAATTCGGCGAAATCCCAGTGCAGCCGTCCACCCAACTCTCCGGTCACATCGCCGTCGCCTGCATTCGCAATGGGGGCGGCCAAAGCCAGCAACAACAACGTGGGCAGTCTGCCCGCGCATCGACGGTTGCGATCCTTTCGCATGGAGCGGTTTCTCCTGGTCTGCTGCGGTTCCGCGTTCGGAAACCGTTGGCTGGACGCAGGCTAGACATGCGAACCTGTCATTGACCTGTCATGGCGATCGCCACACGGACGACAGGAGCAGCGTGCAAGGAGGCCCTGTTCGATGCGCATTCTTCTGGTGGAGGACCATGTCGATCTCGCCCACATGATCGTCTGCCGATTACGGCGCGATGGACACGCGCTCGACTGGCAGCGAGAAGGGTTTTCCGCGGCGCGCGTGCTTCGCTACCAGCGTTTCGACCTGGTCGTTCTCGACATCGGGTTGCCGCGCTTGAACGGGCTCGAACTGATCGCGGGCCTGCGCAATCGCGGTGATGCGACGCCAGTACTGGTGCTCACCGCCAGCAATGGCATCGAAGACCGCATCAAAGCGCTCGATGCCGGTGCCGACGATCTGCTCGGCAAACCCTTCGACCTGCGTGAGCTCGATGCACGCTGCCGCGCACTGCTGCGGCGCAGCCGCGGGCAGGCGTCGGACCGGGTCAGGATCGGTGGGCTGGAATTCGACAACGCCGCACGCAGGGTCACCCTCGACGGCACCGTCGTCGATCTGCCGAACCGCGAATTCCGCCTGCTCGAGATCCTGATCGGCCGCGTCGGCCGCGTCGTCAGCAAGGGCGAGATCGGCAATGGCCTGTTCGGCTTCGACGACGAGGCCGGGCCCAATGCGATCGAGACCTACATCGGCCGCCTGCGCCGCAAGCTGGCGGCGGCACGGCTGAGCATCGTCACCGTGCGCGGCGTCGGCTACCGGATCGAGCCCGGCAGCCGCGCGGACTCAGCTCAGCGCAGCGGCGACAGCGCGCCGTCCTTGCCGATCACGTAGTCGGCCGGCGCATCGCTGGCGACCAGCACCACGCGGTCGCCGATCGGCACGCCGGCGTAGCTCGGGATCTCATGGCTCAGGCGGAGGTATATCCAGTGCTGGCCCGGGTCCATTGCGCGGATCCGCACGGGCTTGTTGCCGGAGGCGGCAACCGCGCGTGCCAGCGACGGCGAGAAGAGTGACTGCAACTCGCCGATCTGGTGCATGCGGCGCATGACATTGACGCCGTGCCAGGTGCTCAGCAGCGCCGCCAGCACCAGCACGATGCGACCGCCGCGACCGACCCGCGCCCACGCGGCGGCGCCCAGGCCGGCGATCGCAGCGGCGTAGCCGTAGCCGTACTGGTTGGCCGATTCGGCCAGGATCATGACCGGGCCCAGTGCCGCCGCGCCAAGCAGGAGGAAGGCCAGCAGCCAGCGCGCACCGGCGCGCCAGAACGTCCAGGCCAGCGCCAGCCAGACGCCCAGGCCCACCCACATCCGCGCATCGGAGAAGCCTGCAGGCAGCAGTCCGGTGATGCCCAGGCGGGTCGCGATCGGCGGGAACACCTGGTACTCGAGCCAGCGCAGCGGGATGAAGGCCAGGCTCCAGCCATAGTTGGCAGCTTCGCGCGGCGAGAACAGGATCACACCCAGCCGCAGCGACAGGTAGATCGCCACCGGCACCAGCGCGCCACCGGTCGCGTACAGCCAGCTGCGCGGACGGCCGAGCAGCAGCCAGGCGATTGCGGCCAGGGCCGGAATGACGATCGCCGACTCCTTCGACAGCAGGCCGATCGCGGTCAGCGCCGCGGCACCGGCGGCAACCCACCATGGTGACCGTCCGCGCTGTGCCAGCAGTCCGGTCGCCAGGGCACAGCCGACCCAGAGAAGGTCGCCGATGGTGCCGGCCCAGCCATGGGTCTGCATGGCATAGGGGGACAGGGCGAACACCAGCGCGCCGGCGAAGGCGGCCCTGGCCGGGACCTCGAAGCGGCGCAGCAGCAGCGCCAGCATCACCGCATTGAGGCCGCCCCAGGCAACCATGACGCCGTGAAAGAGGTACGGGTGGTCGAACAGGTGCTGCGACAGCCACAGCCACAGGCTGAAGGTCAGCGGCCGGTACTGGAAACTGTCCAGTCCAGTCCACAGATAGCTGCGCGAGATCAGGTTGGCGTCTTGCCCGGCAAAGGCCGCCCATTGCAGCTCGTCATGGCTGAAATAGCCGGGATTGAAGACCAGTGGCGCCTGCACCAGCAGTACCGCGGCCAGGATCGCCAGCCAGAACCGCCATTGCCGCCCGTTCCCTGCGTCCATGATGTCCATCGCTTCCCTTTGAAGCGGGCATTGTGCGCAACGGCCGGCAACCGCGCCATACCGTGCCGTCCTCGGCTTTCACCGGAAGCGGCTAGAATCGACGGCCCGCCCGTGGTTTCCATCTGATGTCCGACAACTCGCCCGCCAACGACCTCAAGCAAGCCGCGCTGGACTATCACCGCCTGAGCCCGCCCGGCAAGATCAAGGTCAGCGCGACCAAGCCGATGGTCACCCAGCGCGACCTGGCCCTGGCCTACTCGCCGGGCGTGGCCTTCGCCTGCGAGGCGATCGTCGCCGACCCCAACTGCGCCAGCGAACTGACCGCGCGCGGCAATCTGGTGGCGGTGATCAGCAACGGCACCGCCGTGCTCGGCCTGGGCGACATCGGTCCCCTCGCCGGTAAACCGGTCATGGAAGGCAAGGGCGTGCTGTTCCAGAAGTTCGCCGGCATCGACGTGTTCGACATCGAGGTCGACGAGCGCGACCCGGACAAGCTGGTCGACATCATCGCCAGCCTGGAGCCGACCTTCGGCGGCATCAACCTGGAAGACATCAAGGCCCCGGAGTGCTTCATCGTCGAGCGCAAGCTGCGCGAGCGGATGAAGATCCCGGTGTTCCACGACGACCAGCACGGCACCGCGATCATCGTCGGCGCGGCGGTGATCAACGCGCTGGAAGTGGTCGGCAAGGACATCGGCAGCATCAAGGTCGCCACCACCGGCGCCGGCGCCGCCGGCATCGCCTGCCTCGACATGCTGGTCGCGCTGGGCGTGAAGAAAGAGAACATCACCGCCTTCGACCGCGAGGGCGTGATCTACACCGGCCGCGACCACCTCGACCCGGACAAGGCCCGCTACGCGCGCGACACCGCGCACCGCACCCTGGCTGAAATCGTCGAAGGCGCCGACATCTTCCTGGGCCTGTCCGCCGGCGGCATCCTCAAGCCGGAGATGGTGGCCAGGATGGCCGACAAGCCCATCATCCTGGCGCTGGCCAACCCCTATCCGGAGATCCTGCCGGAGGACGCCAAAAAGGTCCGCCCGGACTGCATCATCGCCACCGGCCGTTCGGACTACCCGAACCAGGTCAACAACGCGCTGTGCTTCCCCTACATCTTCCGCGGCGCGCTCGACGTCGGCGCGACCGGCATCAACGAGGCGATGAAGCTCGCCTGCGTGCGCGCGATCGCGCAGCTGGCGCGGATGGAATCGTCCGACCTGGGCAGTGCCTACGGCGGTGATGTGCCGACCTTCGGCGCCGAATACCTGATCCCGCGTCCGTTCGACCCGCGCCTGCTGGTGATGCTGGCCCCGGCCGTGGCCAAGGCCGCGATGGAGTCGGGCATCGCCAACCGTCCGATCGAGGACATGCGCGCCTACGAGGAAAAGCTCGGTACCTTCATCTACCGCACCGGCCTGGTGATGAAGCCGGTCTACGACCGCGCCCGCAGCGACCGCAAGCGCGTGGTCTACGCCGAAGGCGAGGAAGAGACCGTGCTGCGTGCCGTGCAGACGGTGATCGACGACGGCCTGGCCTACCCGATCCTGATCGGTCGTCCGGACGTGATCGACACGCGCATCCAGCGCATGGGCCTGCGCATGCGCGCCGGCGTCGATTTCGAACTGACCAACATCAACGACGACCCGCGCTTCAACGACTACTGGCAGACCTACCACGCCCTGACCGAGCGTCGCGGCGTGACGCCGGCGGCGGCGAAGAACCTGCTGCGCTCGCGCCCGACCCTGATCGCGGCGCTGATGGTCGAGCGCGGCGAAGCCGACGCGATGATCTGCGGCCTGGTCGGCCGCTTCCACAAGAAGCTGGGCTACATGCGCAGCATCTTCAACTTCGACCCGGGCGTGACCGGCACGGCGGCGATGACCGGCGTGATCAACGACCTGGGCGTGTGGTTCTTCCTCGACACCCACGTGCAGTGCGACCCGACCGCCGAGCAGATCGCCGAAGCGACCCTGCAGGCGAGCTTCCGCCTGAAGCTGTTCGGCATCGAGCCGAAGGTGGCGCTGCTGTCGCATTCCAACTTCGGCAGCCACGACAACGCCTCGGCGGCGAAGATGCGCAAGGTCTACCAGCTGATCAAGCAGCGCGTGCCGAAGCTGGAGATGGACGGCGAGATGCAGGCCGACACCGCGTGGGACGAGGAGTTGCGCCACCGCATCTTCCCGAACACGCTGCTCAAGGGCCGCGCCAACCTGTTCGTGATGCCCAACCTGGACGCGGCCAACATCACCTACAACATGGTGCGGGTGATGACCGAGGGCGTGGCGATCGGGCCGATCCTGATGGGCCTGGACAAGCCGGCGCACATCCTGACGCCGGCATCGACGCCGCGCAGGGTGGTGAACATGACGGCGATCGCGGCGGTGGATGCGCAGATTCGGGCGTCGCTGGGGCAGCAGGGCTGAGGGCTGCCCTCACCCCAACCCCTCTCCCGCAAGCGGGAGAGGGGCTTTAGTTCCCTTCTCCCGTAAGGCGGGAGGAAGCTTTGATTCCCTTCTCCCGCTTGCGGGAGAAGGTGCCCGAAGGGCGGATGAGGGCAGCTCCTGATGAGGGCAGCTCCTAAAGCTCATCCTCCTCATCCCCCCGCAACACCTTCCTCTGCATCGCATCCAGATACGCATCGGCCTCCGCCGCCGACGAGAAGATCTCGTTCAACGGCACCGCCTTCACCACGTCGAACACCTTCTGGATCTGCGGCTGCGGGTTGAGCACCAGCACCTTGCCCGAATGCCCCGCCAGCGCCTTGCGCGCGCGGAAGATCGAGCGGATCCCGGCCGAGCTGATGTACACCAGCTCGCTCAGGTCGAGCAGCAACGACTGCATGCCGGCCAGCAGCGGTTCAAGCTGGCGGTCGAACTCGGCGTAGCTGTGGGTGTCGAGGCGGCCGCCGAGGGCGACGCGCTGCGAACCGTTGCTGGGCGGATCGATGTGGATCTGGAGTTCCATGGGCAACCTCGTGTGGGGGACTTGCCTTGCAATCAGCGGGCTTCCAATCAGCGGGCTTCTAATCAGCGTGCACGCAGCACGACGTGCAGCACGTTGTACGGTTCCTCGCGGACATAGCGCACGCTGCGCGCCAGTTCGCGCACCAGGTGCACGCCCAGCCCACCGATCGAACGGTCGATGATGTCGGCGTCCAGCTCCGGCGGCTCCTGGTCGAGCGGATCGAACGGCCTGCCGTTGTCACGGAACTCCACATGCAGCCCGTCGTCGTCGCGGGCGATGTCTACCGCGATCCGGCGCGGCGTGGGTTCGCCGCCGTCGCCGCCGTACTCGATCGCGTTGCAGACCACTTCCTCGGCGATGAGGCGCATGTCGTCGCGCAGTTCCCTGACGATGCCATGTTCAAGCAACGACTGCTCGATCGAATCGAGCAGCAGGCCCAGCTGCGTGCGTTCGCACGGGATCTGCAGGCGCAGTCGCATCAGGCATTCCCCCCGGTCGATGGATCGAAGCTTAGCGCCACTACGGTGATGTCGTCGGACTGCGCGGCACCATTGGCGAACCTGTGCGCGGCCGCCACCAGCGTCTCGCACAGGCCCCGTGCATCGGCCCCGCCAGGCAGCGCCGACAGCAGGCGCTCGCTGCCGAAGGCATTCTGTCCCCCATCGAGCGCCTCGCTGATGCCGTCGGTATAGGCCACCAACGCATCGCCAGGTTGCAGCCGGCCGCGCCAGAGCGGGTAGCTGTCGGCGATGTCGACGCCCAGCGGCGGACCGGTCGGCACGTCGAGGTACTCGCGACGGCCATCGGCGTGCAGCAGCACCGGCGCCTCGTGACCGGCGCTGGCCAGGACCATCTCGCCCGTGCCGGCATCGATCGCCCCGCACAGCACGGTGGCGAACATGCAGGTGTCGTTGCCTTCGACCAGCCGCGAGGCGGCCACGCGCAAGGCCTTGTCCGGCGTGCCACCCAGGCTGGTGGCGACTTCGAGCACCGTCATCGCCCGCGCCATGAACAACGCCGCCGGCACGCCCTTGTCGGAGACATCGCCGATCACGAACCACAACACGCGCTCGTCGCGCACGAAGAACGTATAGAAGTCGCCGCCGACCGCCTTGGCCGGTTCCAGCAATGCATGCGTCTGCAGGCAATGGCCGTCGGCGCGCAGCGTCGGCGCCGGCGGCAGCATCGCCAGCTGGATGTCGCGCGCGATCGACAGCTCGCTCTCGAGCTTCTGCCGGCTGCGCGCCATGCGTTCGATTTCCGCCAATTGCGACTTGATCGAGCTTCGCGCGCGGTCGTAGGCGCGTGCGAGCAGGCCGACTTCGTCGCGCCGCGTGGTGTGCGGCAACGGCCAGTCGAACTCGCCGGCGGCGAAGTGGCCGGCCGACGAGGTCAACGCCAGCAGCGGTCGCGTGATCGGTCGCGCGATCAGCCACAACACCAGTACCAGGACCAGCACGGCGAGCAGGCCACCGGCGATGACCGCCCGCGTCGTGCTGCGCAGCTGCTCCTGCGCGTACTGCTCGGAGACCGAGACCGCGACGGTCCAGAGGCTGTCGGGCACCGGTTGCACCAGGCCGATGCGGCGCGTGCCGGTGGTCGGGTCGAGGTAGGTGACGTCGGCACTGCGGCGCTCGCGCACGGCGTCCAGCAACGGCTGCAGCATGCGGCCCTCGACCTGGCGTACGCGGTCGTCCAGGCGCACCTTCAGCTCCAGTGCCGGCGAAGGGTGCACGACGTACAGGTGTTCCGGGCTCAGTACCACGCGCTGCACCGGCGAGTCGGGCGTCTGCTGGCCGATCAGGGTCCGCAGGCGGCTGACCGGCACGTCGAGGCTGACCATGCCGACCGGCTTGGACGTCCGGTCGTCGCGATCGCGCCGGATCGGCCGGTTGTAGGTGACGAACATCTGCTCGCCGGTGGCGGCATTGCGGTAGGGCTCCGACCACCAGGGGCGACCTTCGTCGATCGTGCGCTTCCACCACGGCTGGTCGTGGTAGTCGTAGCCGCGCGAGCGCATCGGCTGGGTGTAGAAACCCTTGCCCTCGCGGCGCACGTACCAGCTGTAGGCGGCATCACCGTCGTCGAGCGCGCCGGGTTCCAGCACCAGCATCGCCCCGGCGATGTCGTCGTCGCCGGCAACGGTGGCGCGGAGCAGGGCATCGAGCGTGTGCGGATCACGGCCGACGCCGCGCACGGCCTCGCCGAGCGTGTTGGCGCCGACTTCGACCGACTCCAGGGTGGCGTGCAGGCCCAGCCCAGTCTGTTCGGCGAGCGTGCGGATCTCGCGTTCGCTCTGGGCGGTCAGCAACCGCGCCGAGCACGCCTGCACGATCAGCGTCGCCGCCAGCAGTACGGCCACGCAGCCAACGCCGATCCACAGCACCAGCCGCGTGCGCAGGCTCCGATACCAGGGCACCGCGCGACCGGACGCAGGCAACTCGGCAATGAGCTGGGTCATGGCGATACCGGATGGGGAGCCCCTTGGCCGCAGCATAGCGCCGGGATGTGATGCCGGTGCTAACGGGCACCCGTCATTCCCGCCCTCCACCCGTCATTCCCGCGAAGGCGGGAACCCAGCGTCGTTGCTTCCTCCACCCCCGCACGCAACCCCTCGTCATTCCCGCGCAGGCGAATCCATGGACGTCGCCCTTGGCCACAGCCGTTCCAAATGCCAGAGCAACGTCCCTGGGTTCCCGCCTTCGCGGGAATGACGGGTCACTATTGATGACGGCCCGCTATGGATGACGGGTCGCTACGGATGACAGGTCAGTACCGACAAGGGGCCCTTCATTGACGACGGCCCCCCACCCAACCCCCACCGTCACCCCACGCCCCGCCCCCGGCTCGAAGTACCGCGCATTGCCCTCGTTGACGATCACTGACCCCGCGAACTCGCGATCGAACACATTGTCCACGCGCATGAACGCCCGCCACCCCGAAGCCGCCGCACGCCACTGCAACCGCAGCGCGAACTGCGCATAGCCCGGCGCGTAATCCGTATTGCGGTCGTCAGTGGCGATGCGATCGCTGGCGCGCGCCTCCAGCGCCGCGATGATCCGGCCACTGGCATCGTTCCAGGCCACCTCCGCGTACCCATCGGCCTGCGGAATGCCAGGAATGCGATTGCCCGCCTCCACCTCTTGCGCCTGTTCGACGCCACCGTTGACCACGAGATAGCTGAAAGGCTCGGTGAAGCGTGCCCGCAACCAATTGACCGTCAGCACGTAGGACCATCGCGAGTGCAAACGCGCCTCGATGCCCGCCTCCACGCCTTCGCGTTGCGTCAGTCCGGCGTTGGCGAAGCTGGCGCGACCGCCGCGGTTGTCTGCCGGCACGATCTCATCCTCGCCGTCGATGCGATAGGCCGCGATGCTGGCGTCGCCGGAACGCAAGCGCCAACGCGCCCCGACCTCGGCACTGTCGAAGTGCGCCGGCTGCAGGTCGAAGTTCAAACCGGCGCCGCCGTCGGGCCGATACGCCAGTTCGGTCACCGTCGGCGTCTCGAACCCGCGGCCGATGCTGGCGAACACCTCGCCCTGCGCGAACGCACGCGCCACACCGAGCGAAGCCGCAGTCTCGCTGTAGTCGAGGCTGCCGCTGTCGTCGCCATTGCCCGGCGCGATGTAGTGATCGTCGGAGGAGAAGTGCAGTCGCGCATGACGCACCGCGCCCAGCACCGTCCAGCCGTCGGCCGGCCGCAGATCGCCCAACACGTACGCCTCGTTGCTGCGGATGCGGTTGTCCTCATCGCGGCGCAACTGCCCGCGCACGCCGAGCTGCGTACCGACGAAGTTCTCGTAGCCGCGCCGTTGCTCGTGCAGCCAGCCGGCTTCGGCGCCGAGGGTCAGTGCGCCATGCTCGCCGTCCCAGCGATGCCCGGCTTCGACGCCGGACGACTGCCGGCCCAGATCGATGACGCCACCGGCGCTGGTCGGCGCGCGCTGCGCCGCGATCGGGATCGCCAGGAACTGCACGACGTCACGAGTCACGCCATAGCCACCCAGCCAGTACTCGCGCCCCGCTGCATATGCATCCTCCCAGCGCGCACCGGCTTGCCCGTTGTCGATGCGCTTGCGCGTGTCGAACAGCTCGGCAACCGGATCGGTCCCATGCGGATCGCGCTGCCATTGCGCGCGGGTGAGTCCGAGCGGATCGTCGGTGTAAGGCTGATGCAAGCCGCCCGCGACCAGCCGCAGCCGCTGGCCTTCGCCTGGCACCCACTGCGCGATCGCATCGAGTTGCGCACGCTCGGCCGAGCTGTGCGGACGATCGCCGTCGGTGGTGAAGTAGCTGCCCAGCGCCTGCCAGCGCCATGCATCGTCATCGCTGGCGCCTTCAATGCCGGTGGCGAGCCGGTCACTGGTATTCGACCCGGCCCAGGTGTCGACATCCGCGCTGTGCTCGCCATCGAGCACCGTTTCGCCGACGATCGCACCGCCGGCGGCATTGCCGTACTGCAAGGCCAGCGGCCCGCGCAGCACCTGGATGCGATCGAGCGCGCTCAGCGGAAAGTTCGCCGCCTGGCCTTGGCCATCGAGCGCCGACGAGGGAATGCCATCGACGATCAACTTGATCCCGCGAATCCCGAACGTCGAGCGCGCGCCAAAGCCGCGGCTTTGCACCTGCAAGTCCTGCGCATAGTTCTGGCGATCGAGCACGGTGATGCCTGGCGCCCGCACCAGCGCCTCCGACAGCGAGACCTGACGCTGTCCGGCACGCAGCGTGTCGCCATCGATGACGGTGACCGAACCGGGAAAGTCGGAGAGCTCATGGCGCGCGCCGAGCACTTCGACCGAGTCCAGGGTCGTGGCCGGCGGTGGCGCCTGCTGCGCCATGGCCGGGTGCAGGGCGAGCAGGCAGGCCACGGCGATGGCCGACGGCCGAACGGCGCGGCGTGAAGACCTGCATACAGGCGGGTGGATACCTTGTGCCGTGCCGTCGTCCCTGGGAGGTCGGATCATGAAAGCCGCAGTCCGGATAGCGCTGATGCTGACCATTGTCGCCGTACCCGCCTGGCTCTGGGCGCAAACGACCCCGACGCCGACGCCGACTCCCGCACCGGCCCCCGTTGCGGTCGCCGCACCGCCGCCGCCGAGCGACCCGCTGCCCATGGACCTGGATGGCGACGGCGTGGTCACCGCAATGGAGCACGCTGCCGGCGCCCGCTCGCTGTTCGAGCACATGGACGCCAACCACGACGAACGCGTGACCCGCGAGGAGATGCTCAACTTCCAGCGCGAAGTGCTGGGCGTGCCGATCGCGCCGCCGAGCAGGTAGACCGCCCAAAACAACGAAAACCCCCGTCATTCCCGCGAAAGCGGGAATCCATGGACGTGGCCCTTCCTTGCAGGAGCAAAAGCAAATGGATCCCGGCTTTCGCCGGGATGACGAGGAAGGGGCGCCGTCATCCCCGCGAAGGCGGGGACCCAGCGTCTTTCGTGTCCCACCGGGACAGCAATGTCCATGGATCCCCGCCTGCGCGGGGATGACGGCTGAGAGGTAACGAAGCCGTAACGCCTCGTCATCGCCATTCGCGCCCGTAGGGATCTCAAGCTTTCAATCCCCCTTTCGTCGCAACGCTCCGGCCCATTGCAGCAGGCTGGTCCACCGGTGTCGCCCTGTTAGAATCCGGACTCTAAACCCCCGCCCCACACGAGGCGCGGCCAATAGGGGCCGCGATACGCATGACTTCTCTCCACGCCGCGATTTCCGACATCCTCCAGAACGACCCGGACCCGACCGAGACCCGCGAGTGGATCGAGTCCGTCCAGGCCGTCATCGAGCGCGAGGGCGCCGAGCGTGCCCATCAGCTGCTCGAAGGCATGGTCGAAGTCACCCGTCGCGCCGGCGCACACCTGCCGTTCTCGCCGACCACCGAATACATCAACACCATCCCCGCCCACTTGGAGGCCAAGAGCCCCGGTGACCACGCGATGGAATGGCGCATCCGTTCGATCATCCGCTGGAACGCGCTGGCGATGGTCGTGCGCGCCAACCGCAAGCCCGGCGACCTCGGCGGCCACATCGCCAGCTTCGCTTCGGCGGCCACGCTCTACGACGTCGGTTTCAACCATTTCTGGCGCGCACCCAGCGCCGACCACCCGGGCGACGTGATCGGCGTCCAGGGCCACAGCTCGCCGGGCATCTACGCCCGTTCGTTCCTGGAAGGCCGCATCAGCGAATCGCAGCTCGACCACTTCCGCATGGAAGTCGACGGCCGCGGCATCAGCTCCTACCCGCATCCATGGCTGATGCCGGACTACTGGCAGGTGCCGACCGTGTCGATGGGCCTGGGCCCGCTGGCCGCCATCTACCAGGCGCGCAACTGGAAGTACCTGGAAGGCCGCGGCCTGATGCCCAAGTCCGACCGCAAGGTCTGGGCGTTCCTCGGCGACGGCGAGACCGACGAACCCGAATCGCTCGGCGCGATCTCGGTTGCCGGCCGCGAAGGCCTCGACAACCTGGTCTTCGTCATCAACTGCAACCTGCAGCGCCTCGATGGCCCGGTACGCGGCAACGGCAAGATCATCCAGGAACTGGAAGGCCAGTTCCGCGGCGCCGGCTGGAACGTCATCAAGACCGTGTGGGGCAGCTACTGGGATCCGCTCCTGGCGCGCGACACCACCGGCAAGCTGCGCCAGCTGATGATGGAAACCGTCGACGGCGAGTACCAGAACTGCAAGGCGTTCGGCGGCAAGTACACGCGCGAGCACTTCTTCGGCAAGTACCCCGAGACCGCCCAGCTCGTCGCCAGCCTCAGCGACGACGACATCTGGCGTCTCAACCGCGGCGGCCACGATCCGCACAAGGTCTATGCGGCGTACCACGAAGCGGTGAACACCAAGGGCATGCCGACCGTGATCCTGGCCAAGACGGTCAAGGGCTACGGCATGGGCGCGGCCGGCGAGTCGCTCAACCCGACCCACCAGACCAAGAAGCTCGACGACGACGCTGTGCGCGTGTTCCGCGACCGCTTCAACATCCCGGTGACGGATGCGCAGCTGGCCGACGGCAAGGTGCCGTTCTTCCATCCGGGCGAGAACTCGCCGGAAGTGGAATACATGATGGAGCGCCGCAAGTCGCTCGGCGGCTTCCTGCCGCAGCGCCGGCGCAAGTCGAGCCAGTCGCTGGAAGCGCCGAAGCTGGAAGGCTTCGACCGCCTGCTCAAGAGCACCGGCGAGCGCGAGATCAGCACCACGATGGCGTTCGTGCAGGCGCTCAACATCATCCTGCGCGACAAGCAGGTCGGCCCGCGCGTGGTGCCCATCGTCGCCGACGAAGCGCGCACCTTCGGCATGGAAGGCCTGTTCCGCCAGATCGGCATCTACGCCCCGCACGGCCAGAAGTACAAGCCGGTAGACCGCGACCAGCTGATGTACTACCGCGAAGACGCGGCCGGCCAGGTGCTGGAAGAAGGCATCACCGAAGCCGGCGCGTTCGCCAGCTGGATGGCCGCGGCCACCAGCTACAGCACCAACGACCTGCCGATGCTGCCGTTCTACATCTACTACTCGATGTTCGGCTTCCAGCGCATCGGCGACGCCGCCTGGCAGGCGGCCGACATGCGCGCGCGCGGCTTCCTGCTCGGCGCAACGGCCGGCCGCACCACGCTGAACGGTGAAGGCCTGCAGCACGAAGACGGCCACAGCCACCTGCTCGCCGGCGCGATCCCGAACTGCCGCGCGTACGACCCGACCTTCGGTTTCGAAGTGGCGGTGATCGTCCAGCACGGCATGCAGCGCATGCTCACCGAGCAGCAGGACGAGTACTACTACATCACCCTGATGAACGAGAACTACGGCCACCCGGACATGCCGGAAGGCGCGGCCGACGGCATCATCAAGGGCATGTACCTGCTGACCGATGCCGGCAAGCCGAAGAAGGGCGACCTGCGCGTACAGCTGATGGGCAGCGGCACGATCCTGCGCGAAGCGATTGCCGCGGCGGAACTGCTGGACAAGGACTTCGGCGTGACCGCCGACATCTGGTCGTGCCCGAGCTTCAACGAGCTGCGTCGTGATGGTTTCGATGCCGAGCGTTGGAACCGCATGAATCCGGAAGCGAAGACGCTGCGCAAGCCGTACGTGACCGAGCTGCTGGAAGGCCGCCAGGGCCCGGCGATCGTCGCGACCGACTATGTGCGCGCCTACGCTGACCAGATCCGTGCGTTCGTGCCGATGCATTACACGGTGCTGGGCACGGATGGCTTCGGCCGCAGCGATACGCGAGCGAACCTGCGTCGCCACTTCGAGGTTGACCGGTACTACATCGCGCACGCTGCGATCGCGGCGCTGGCGGCGGAAGGGAAGATGACGGGGAAGGATGTGGCGCGGGCCATCAAGACTTACAAGATTGATGGGGAGAAGCCAAACCCCGTGGGGGTTTGATCTGTTTCCGATTGATTAAAAGGGGGGGGCGGCCAAGCCGCCCCTTTTCTTTGGGTACACTCGAAGGTGTGACAAGGAACTTACGCGTAGCAGCCAGCGCTGCTGACAGGTCCAGAATGGGCGATGACACTTTGATTGGGCGAGGGCGCAATGGAATTCTTCACGCTAGATGAGGATCGGGTGGTTGAGGGGTTTGTGGTCGGAGGGGTAACGACCTATCGATATGCGCTTGACCATGTGGCTCCGCTGATAGGGCGTTTGAACATCCAACGTGACACGCTAAAAACAAAGTTCTATGCGCGTTTGGAGAAGGACATCGTGCTCGGCTGTGTAATGCCACCTATTACCATCGCGCTTGTTCGAGACTTTCCACAAAAGGCAGCACCAAGTGAGATATTCGAACATATTCAGTCCAATATCGACGCTGGCTTTGTGCTTGATGGAATTCAGCGGCTCAACACTCTTGCGCGCGCCTCACAGCATACAGACTTTGACGATCAGCGCCCATTGCATGTCAATTTTGTAATTGCCCGATCCAGGGACAGGCTGCTCTATCGGATGATCACGCTCAACAACGGCCAGAGGCCAATGTCTGCGCGACACCAGATCGAGGTGCTGGCGGATTCGTTCTTTGACTTTGACGAGGTTGATCTCAAGCTAGTTGCAGAAAAAGGCAAGTCGCGCGTTCGCGCTCCTGATGCGTTCAAGAAGTCGGATTTCATCAAGGGCTACATCGCCTATTTGAGTGAGACTGTGAATGTCGACAATCAGAAGATCATCGAGGAAAAGATGGATGAACTGATTGCATCGAGGATCATCGAATCAGATATCCCAACGAGGCGAATTGAGTTTTCGGATGTTGTTGGGTTGATTAACCGAATGAGCGCGTCTGATTACCTGAGAGATTGGATCAGGGTTCAGAATAACTTCATTGGCTTCTGCGTCGGCGCCAAGAAGTCAATGGCTGCGCTTTCCGCTGCTCAGAATGATGAAATGGAGCGCGCGATTCAAGGGTTTGAGCTGGCCTTCACGTCGATCAATGTTAGCAAGGTCAACTTGGGGCGAGCCCGTCGAGAGTTGGTGTCGCGGTTCATTGAGCAGTTCGATTCTCTGAAAGAAGTCGATGAATTTGAACTTCTGGACCGATTCTCCGACTGGATCTGAACGATGCGATTCTCGATTGACGGGATTGACTATGCCTTCTCAAGCCGCTTGCCGAGGAATGCCGAAAAATCATCACAGTTCTTGCTACTGAGGCTACTGTTGGGTGCCACTGAGGTTGGTCGAGGTGGCGTCCTGCATAAGCAAAATGAAGACCTATCTCATTGGCCGAGCGTGGTTCAGACAAAGTCAGGCGCTGCTTGCGTGCGAGATTTCCTGGCAAGCGACATGGGGCGCACCACTGATTCCTTCGTGAAAGTCACAATTGCCGACAATCGACGGCTCTTTCAGGACATCCTTTCCGAGTTCTCGAACTACTTTGTAGCCACTGCGCGCGGATCGCATGCATCGGCCTTTGTGCACCTGTACAGAGCGCTGGAGCGATTGTCGTTCAGTGTTCCGCTTCTTTATTGCGCGAGCTCGACAGATTTTGTGGGGACGTTCAACGATTTGAAAGAGCTATTCAAGGAGAGTGGGGCCGGAGAGCTGGGGCTTCTCAAAAAGTTCATCGGTCAGGGTAGGCTGATTGAGGCATCGATTCTGGATACAGCCTTGGAGATAGATTTCTCACGATCTGGATTAAACGGTGAGCGATTCTATAAGACGGTTGTCACCAGATTTTGTGCCTTCGATTCGCAAGATCCGACGAGGCTTCAGGTCACAGTCCGGTACCGCTCAGTCCTTGACCTGTTTGTTATGGTCAGAAATCGATTCTTTCACTTAAGGAGTGGTGATGGTCAGCGAAACATCTCAAGTCGGGATCTCCACGATGCCGACGAATTTTTCTCGATCATTAACGGAGTCTTCTGCAACTTCCTTGGTCTTTTGACCCTCAGTTCGTTGGTAAGAAAGTACGAGACGTAGGCCGCTGCGGCCTAAACGGGTGAAGCAGGTGGGCGGTTTAGAGGGGGCCACTTCCCGTTGACGGAAACTTGCAGATCGCTTCCGCGGATGAAATCAAAGCACGTCTGAAGGACGCAATTCTGTGGCAAGCGCGCGGGGCCTTTCAGGCTGCATTCCCAGACATTCGCAACGCGCCAGCCTAGCTCCATTAGCGCAGCATGCACTTTTTTGTCGCGGGTACGGTTGGCCTCAATCTTGGCTTTCCAGAAGTCCGCTCGGCTCCCCGGCAATCGGAACATCGGGCAGTTGTGCCCGTGCCAGAAACAACCATGTACCAGGATCACGGCGTGGTATCGCGGAAATACGAGATCCGGCCGACCAGGAAGGTCACGGGCATGCAGCCGAAAGCGCAGCCCGCGCGCATGCAATCCACGTCGAAGTAGCATCTCGGGCTTCGTATCGCGACCCCGGATGCGGCTCATGTTGAGGCGACGTTGCTCAGGTGTCAGGACGTCCACGGGTCGGTACCGACGGTGTTCGTGCATCTGCCACGATATGCCTCAAAGTCGTGGCTATGTCTGCGGGCGACATACCGGGCTTCAATGTGACCGCGCCAATCCGGAATGCTGAATGATAGTCCGGCCGGAACAAGCGCCCAGGCATCTGTGACTGGCGATAGCTTTCATCTGCTGGTTGGAGTGCGAAGTGCGGAGTCAGAAGGTACGCAGAACTAACGACGCCATGGATGTTCCCAGCAGATTCCCTGACCAATGCGTCACGGTAGGTGTGGATCGAGCTGATCGCGTCATTGAGGCCTTCGTCGATGCGGTACTTCGCGTCCAACACGATCAGGCGTCCCGAGGCGCCTGATTGTCCGTCATCTTCCCACAGGGCTACGATGTCCGGCGTCATCGTGCGGGTGTAGGTGCCGCGACCCTCTGGTTCAATCCAGAACTCTCGGTATTGCTTCTGGAAGCATAGCGTCCACCCAGACCCTACAGGTACTGTGACGGCTCGGGCGGCGAGAGTCACGCCGCCTGCAGCATCGGTGCTGAAGAGGCGGCTTGCATCAACACCTGTGGGGCCGAATTCTTCTGCGGCCGCTCGCAGCAATCGGAGGAAGCACCAGAGTTCGTACAGCTCCCAGGTCCGCGCGAGCGGCATGTCCAGGAACTCACCGAAAATTGCTGCGATCCCGCGATTAATGTCCTGCCATAGCCGGTAGAAGCGACGGTAGACCGGATCGTTTCGGAACACCGGAGTGATGGTGAGTTGCGACGTCGCCGAATTCCCTTCAGTGAATAACGGTGCAGATGCGAGGCGTGCAATCCGCCGGGCAAGGTTTCGGCAACGGGCAGCCCAGATTGCGGCACCCCGTCGATGCTCCCCGTCGTTGGGGGAGCATGCCGCCTCAAGTTGATCGGCAGCGGTAGCCAGCCATGCTGCCCACGATCGCAGGCAGCCCCCGATTTGACGATGCTCAGGAATATCCGTTGAGTTGAGCTTGCGACGCGTGCGGATGGTCGCCGGCAGAAAACCTTTCAGTGTCGGCGGAAGGCGGGACGGGGAGGCTGTCTCCTGCAGCACCTTACCAGAGCGAAATGAGCGTAGGACTTCTTCGCCTGTAGCGTGGTTGGCGCGGTGGTAGGGGACGGCTTGCTCCTGTGCAGTCAGGCGCCGACGCGGATTGCGCGCAATTGCTCCAACTACCCTCTCCAGCTCTTCAATCCGGGACCGCAGGAACTCGAGGCGTGCGATTGCGGGAGGCTTTCCTCCGTTCCCTCGAGCTATCGATTTTCGAAAGCTGCTCAGCGAAAAGAGTGCGAATGTGTCCTCGATGATCTCGCGCACCATCGTGTCGAAAAGACCTCGGGTCAGCTTGTGCAGATCCGGATCGGTGACGACTTGAAATCGGTTGCCGACGCTGCCGGGGATTTTCAGCTCGGCCAGCAGCACACCAGCATGGAAGCCCGGCTGCCAGCGCCATCGGGCGCTGCCCGGCGCCGACGCGCGCAGTGCCTCCAGCCGCTGCTCATCGAGTAGCAAGTCAGTACTTTCGGCAGCGTCACAGTCCCTGAGCTCGAAAAGATAACTGCCAAGTTCATGCACAGCGCCCGGCGGCGGGATCTGAGCAGCTGGCCACACCTGCCAAGACTGAGTCGACTTCTCATCAATCAGATACAGGGTGGCCATGAGGTGCTACCTCGAAGCCTGGAAGGCGCCGAACTCATCGAGGTCGCTTAGTAGCCGATCGAGGAATGCCTGCGACCTGGGAAGGCTGGGCAACGCCTTCTTCAGCCCTGTCAGCAACGGGCGTTGACGTTCCGTGCCGCGGAGTTTGACCAGGATCTTCTGGATCATCAGATCGTCCGTCACGGAGTCGGAAATGCTCAAGTCGCCTATGTCTGCGCGCAGATAGGTAGCCGATCCGTCAGAAACGCGATGAGCGCGTACAGGGAAGTGCCGGGTCGAGAACGCGTGATAACGAATAACTTCCTCGGCAACGCGATATCCGAAGCCAAGGCCGTGCGAAGCCATCAGACCATGTGCAGCTAGCAGGTGGTTCCGGCAGGCATCTCGCGGCGGTGCCAATTCCGGAAACCGCGCGCCAAGCTTCTCGAAGAAACCGGGGAGATCGATGACGGACATGTCGATCACCATGGCCCGGTCCAGCACTTTGTCGCTGACAGGGCTAGTGGTCTCGTCGATGTTAATCGTGCCGGTGATGAAAAGATTTCCAGGCAGAGGTAGTTCGGAGGGGATGCTAATACCAGTGGAACCCTCGAGCGGTACGCCGCTTGAATGCAACCGTAGTGGTTCGCCTGCTTCCATCGAAGAAAGTACGTCGGAAAGGTAGTACTCGACGCGCGCGAGATTCATCTCGTCGAGTACGACAAAAACAGGAGAGTGACGGTGCGCCGTTGCAAGTAGGACGGCCTCGAGGAACGGCGGAACGACATAGCGATTCGAGAGCACGTCGTAGTAGCCGGTCAGGCCAGTTGGATCCGTCCACTCTGGCCTCACAGGGCACACTACCAGAAGCGGATCGGTCGCCTTCTTGTCGTTGATGCCATGGATGGCTCTGGCATAGTTAAGGGCTAGCTGCGTCTTTCCGGTGCCGGACACGCCGGAAAGGATGACGAAGTGCTTATGAGGCAGGAAGTTGAGCGACGCGTGATAGCGACGTACTTCGCCCCCTGGGTAATGGCCGCCAAGCTGTGCGACGGCGCCTTCTATCTCGTCGATTTCGATTGCCTGCGGCATGCGTTGCATGTCTGCGCTCAGGGCATGACCCTCGTCCCAAACTCGCAGTTCATGCACCCTTTCCCGACCGATCAGCTTGCCGAGATAGCCAACGAACTCGCGTGCCAGCAGGCTACGGTGCGCGGACACGGCTGGGGGCCAGGTAGCAAAATGGATGGCGTCGATGCGTGCAGTGCAGTCAGAATCCATGGGTTCTCGACCTTCGCCAGAGCGTAGCGAGTCGCGAAAGTCATGGTTGTGAAAGAAGAGGCGTCCATCGTCAGTGATGTAGAACTTGACGTTGTTACTGATCTTTCCCTCTTTCTGGCCAGCCGCTGCTGCTTCCTGATTGCGCAGCCTGCCTTCCTCGTACAGCTTGATCAGGCCCCGGTCTACGCGGTCAGCTTCCTGGCTTACTACAACGGCAAAGTACACCTCCTCCTGGGGTGGGAAGGTGAGGACGCAGAGGAAGACGAACTGCTTGTACGGCTCGCCCGCGCCTGTTGCAAGTTTTGCTGAGTAGGCTTCGAGGTTATTGGTGCAGGCGAACAATCCGCCCTCAATCACTCGTGCGCTGTTCGAGTATCCGAAATTCTTTGCAACGCGAGCACCAGGATCAATCCATGACTGCGCTGCAATAGCTTGCTCAAACTGTTGTTGCCTCTGGCTCGCTGACATAGCGCCTCGTAGTTTCTGTGGTTGTCGCAGCGGTGAGTAATGTGACCATCATGCTCTGCGCGATCGCCTTTGCCAGCAGAGGCGGGACAGCATTGCCGATCTGTTTGAATGCCGGATTCATGGTCCCGCTGAAGCGGAATCCGTCGGGGAATGACTGCAAGCGCGCAGCCTCACGTACCGAGATCGTCCGCGCCTGCTTGCTGTCGTAGTGAATGTGGCTATAGCTGTCCTTCCCCAGATGCGCCATCAACGTGCGGGCAGGCTGATTGCGCCACATCTTTCGCCATTTGTTCGGGAACTTGCTGGCGTCGTAGGGAGGTACAACCGAATCCCACAATGCCTTGTACTTCGCCGAGCCTTTCGGGATCTTGAAACCCCTGTCGCGCTCGGCCTTTAGACGCTCCTCGAACATGGCCACGGCGTGTGCATAGGCCTGAGGATACTGGTCACCCGGGTTGAGACGGGCAAACAATTCATAGTCACGCGGAAGATACCGGATCACATGATCCCTGAGGCCGTCTTCCGGCGCCTGATGACCTGGCCAGCTGCGCATCCGCGCGGCATAGTCGCTTGGTTTCTTGCGTCCGTAGCTCACTGGGACATCAAAGCGGCGGGCGCCACGGGTGATGGCTCCGGTCGCCAGCAGCTCGCGCGCATTAATGGAGGGTAGGTCCCCGATGGCGTCTTCGGCGGTCACCGCGGGAGGCAGGTCCGTGCTGGCTGCTGGTGGCTCAATGTAGGAATGGGCCTCGTCGATCAGGCTGCGCAAGGTCTTCAGCGCCACCGATCTGGAACCTTCGTATCCCGGAGGAAGTACGAGCCAGTGTGTCGGTTTTGGGAACGAGACCTTGACGCTCAGCTCGCGTCGGTAAGCCATCAGGAACATGCGCTCGCGCATTTGTGGTACGCCGTAGAAAGATGCGTTCAGCAGCGTGTAGCCACAGACATAGCCTTTCTCTTCCAAAACCTCGCAGGTTTCCTCTGCGATGTTCTGACCACCATGGTTGAGAATGTCCGGGACATTCTCCATAAGCACGGCCAGCGGCTGAAACGCATCCACATACTCTAGGTACTTCTTGTAGAGCTGAGCTCTCGGGTCATGGATGAATGCTTCCGGATGTTCCTCGATTTCGCGCAGCTTGGAACGCCCGACCCGGGCGAAGGCTTGGCAGGGCGGACCACCAACGACTACATCGAAAGCATCCTGTACCGGGCCGAGCTGAAGCTTCCGACAGAGCTCTTCCGGCGTAGTTTCCGTAATATCAACCGGTTCGCTGTGCGCCTTGGCGCCGCCATGAAAGTTCAGGCCGTGTGACCTCGCTGCATCCGGATCGAACTCGACTGCACCACGCGCCTCAAAGCCTGCTGCCTCAAATCCAAGTGAGATGCCACCGCAGCCTGCAAACAGGTCAAGAATTCGGGGCTTCGCCCCGGTCTGCAGCCTGGCGAGCTTACGAAGGACGGTACTGTTGCTCATTGTGAATCAGGTCCATGTCGGGGCGACAGGCGCAGTGGAAGTTCTAACTGCCCCTGGTACTCATTGAGAAAACGCTGCACAGCCATCCGAATTACCCACGCGCTGGAGACGTGGTTTGCATCGGCCAATGCCTGAATCCGTAGGTGTGCATCCTCTGGGAGAATCACCGAGGTACGGACAGTCTTTCGGTCGGCGGCAAGGGGGCTACGGGTCATTCTTCGGGTGTCCGTATCCATCGAGCGATGGTGTCTGGTGGTGTTAGTGTGCACCACTGTGCATACCTATGCATCAACCATGCTTGAATGATTTTCACACCTTGGGATTGCTGCCAGAAACTGGCACTGCAGCGTCTCACCGGTTCAGATCTCGGATTCCGACCCGGCGAGCACCCGGGTGCGGGCCATCCGCCAAGGCCTCGGGTTCACTGCCGGGGGCTGGGGAGTCTCCGTGGCCAACTTGAGCTGCAGGGCAGTGGCCTACTGCCTTGTTAACCACTTCAGCCGATCCGGTCCTTTCTCTGATCCGCCCAAAGGGACGCTACGCGGGACTAGGGGATTGGTGAGTGTTGCCAGTGACTCAGGGTCTAGGCTGACCGGCACGCGCCTTACTACCACCCCTTACATTCCCGCAGCAGGGACAACGCCGCCCTGACATTGTTATCGGCGACCGCATCGCGCTTGACCGCATCCGTCGGATAGAAGTTGTACGCCCAGCTGTTCTGGATCGAGCAGCCACCCCGCTCCGCCGTCGAGTACGACTCAATCGAGGTCGCAAACGTCCCGCGATCCTTGTAGAGCCAGTCGCTGGCATCGCCATAGCTCGGATAGCCCTGCATCCCGCAGCCGTCCAGGTTCCCCGTAGTCGGGAATTCATCCTGAATATCCTTGTACCCGGTAGCGATCGCCATGCCCTTGGTCAGGCCTGCAAAGATGCCGACGTGGCTTGGGTCCACCCCGGTGTTGGGCGCGATCGGTGTGTGGGAGATCGGGTGCATGACCACTCCGGTGAAGCTGTGCCAGGACAGGCCGCAGATCAGTCCATCTACTTCCATCTTGCGCTTGGTGGCGAACTGGCTGTGCGCCAGCCCGCGCACGGCCTGCGTCTCCACCTCCGAGAACGGCGCCTCACCGGGGTACTGGTCCGAATCGATGATCAGATCGCCGGTGATCGTATCGACGCCGGTGTAGTAGGCGCCCGGCAGCGTCTTGCGCTGTGCCGGCGGGAAGATCGACACGTGCTCGAACGCGTAGTTGCGGTTGAGGTCGGTGCCGCAGCGCTTCTGTCCCTTTGTCCAGCGCGTGTTCTTGCGCCAGTCGACCTGGTTGCCGATCGCCCGGTCGTAACCGTTCGGGTTGACCACGGGGATCACCCAGATCTCGCGCTTTTCGAGGATGTCCTGGATGTTCGCGTCACTGGCAAAGCCTTCGGTCAGCGTTTTCAGCAGGCGCATCGTCTGCGCCCCCGAGATCAGCTCGCGGGCATGGTGGACGCCCAGGAAGACGACCTCGGGCTCCTTCTCGTTGTCGCCCGGGCGCGCTGACACCTTGATTGCATAGATCCTTCGTCCTGGCTGTGGCTTGCGGCCATCGCAGCTTTCCACCGTGCGTTGCGACCAGTGATATAGCCGGACCAGGTCCTTCCCGGGGTTGCCATCGTAGGTCTGCGCGAGTGCGAACAGCGCCTGTTCGATTTCCGCGTAAGTGGGGTATATGCCGGGCGAGTTGTGCGGGTTGTACAGCGCGCTCTGCATCAGCGCCGCGGACGGTCGCAGGCCAGCGGCAGGAATCGAAGCGGTGACCTGCGGGTACGGCAGTTCGCCGGCGAGCGCCACAGGGAACGTGCCGCCCTTGCGGATCAGTTCCAGCGCATCGCCCATCGCCTGGCTGTAGGTCACGCCCATCATGTCGCCCAGTGCGCCCTTGAGCGGCGGGCCGTTGGGCGGCTGGTCGTTGGAGTACGCCATGAAGTCGCTGATGCCGTCGCCGTTGCTGTCCACCTTGTCGGGCGAGGATCCCAGGTGCGCTTCCAGCGCATCGGTCAGGCCGTCGAAGTCGGTATCGGGACTGGGCACGCGTGGGTCGAAGCCGAAGTACGCGTTGAGCACTTCGTCGAAGTCGCTCCAGCCGTCGCCGTCGGTGTCAGGTGAGTCCGCGCGGGTCTTCAGCTCGGCTTCGCGTGCATCGGTCAGGCCGTCGCGGTCGCGATCGGCATCGGCGCGGACGAGGTCGAAGCCGAACTCGGCCGTGCGATCCTCGAAGCCATCGTCGTAGCCGTCGCCATCGCTGTCGCGGTTGTCGGGCTTGCTGCGCAGTTCCAGTTCGCGGTCGTCGGTGACGCCGTCACCGTCACGATCCGCGCCTGGCGTAAACGTGCGGGTGTCGTCGGTCGCGATCGATGCCCAGGCCGTTGCCGGCGCCTTGGGCGTGCGCTTACAGCCACTGGCGGCCACTGCGATACACAGCAGCAGGCAGGCGAGCGTGCAGTGGCGGATTGCCGATGGGTGCGGACGCGGATTTCCGGACGCGTGCATGAGAGTGCCCTCCTGTGGCTGGTACGCAACAGGGGCCAACGGCTGCCGATCTGCGAGGCGGCCAGGGCAGGGCCTTCAGCCGACCGGCGGCAAGGTTCAGCCATTGAGGCGAGTCTCGCGATACCACTGGCGAAGAACGCTACTGTGCTCCCAGCCATTCCCGGAACTGCGACGGCCGCAACCGATAGCGGGCAATGTTTCCCTCGTGAAGCTGATGCAACTCGTTGACCGTCAGCGCAACGACGTCGTCGACGTCCTCCGGGTCGACCAGTGTGACGACTCGCTGCCGGATGCTGGCGATGTCATCGCGTCGAATGCCCTGGATGACAATTTCTGGTACCAGCACCCGCACCACTTCGCGATGCTTCAGGCGTAATGGATCCGGCGCCGGAAGCGAATCGCGAAGCACCGTATAGCGCTGGCACGAACGCTCGTAAGCCCAGGCGAAGACATCGCGCAGCAGCTCCACCCGATTGAGCTCGTACACCCCCAGCGTTCCTTCGACATAGAGGTCTTCGGGAACGTCCACGAACGACAGCGGTGCCAGGTTGCCTCGGATAAGCGGGATGTTGGCGGCCAAGCGCGATGTGCGCTTGTTGACATCCTCGAACGGCTGCAGATAAGGCAGCTGCACCATCGCGAAGAACGCCTGCTCGAACGGATCGATGATGGCCGATGCCTTTGCCAGCAACGTGTCGAAGTGCTCCTCTATCTGCTGGGGAACTGCCAGTGGTTGATACACCGAACCGGAGATCGCCACTTCAATGTGCCGCAACCGCCCGCCCGAGCCCGGGTCGGGCAACAGATTGTCGGACAGAAGTGCGTGCAGGTTCTGCAGGGTGTACCGGTTGAAGCCGATTTCCTCGGCCTGGTCCACCAGCATTTCGATGGCCGATTTGTGGTTGAGGATCATCTGTGCTTCCAGCTGATCCTTGCCCGCGGCGGCTTGCCCGAACTGGATGAGGTTCTGCGTATCCAGCCGGCTGTAGGTGTTGCCTTCCAGTCTGCTCGAGGCCCAGGACAGATCGATCAGCAAGCGATCGAGTACCTGCCGCGCGTACGTGCCGGCAGCGCGATCCTCTACAGGGGAATGACCGAGTCGATGCAGGTGATCGCGCAGGTCCTGCGGCAGATAGCAGGTCGCGTTGGGTTGGTAGCCTTCGAGAAACTCGCGGTGATAACCCACGGGTCGGCGTTGTGCGAGCGGCCGTCGTACCGCGGCGCGAACCTGCGCGCCTGCCGCGGTCAAGGGAATGAGGGGTTCCGTTGCCGCCGCAGTCGTGAGGGAATCGGCCACCTGGACAGGCACGCGGTACCTGCGCGCCCGCCCGCCGCCCTCGGCCAACAGCCTGCCCTCGGCGGTGAGCGCCGCAACCTGGCGTTGCAGGTTGCGGCGCGGCACGCCGGGGAATGCGGCTTCCAGCCCTTCGATGCCCAGGCCCGCCGGGAAGGCGGCCACCGCCGACACTATGGCCTGTGGATCAATCGCGAACCTGCGTGCCATCGACCAGCCTCGAATCGCGCCAAATAGTGGCGCGATTTAACCGATTGCGGCGCGATTAGTCAATATAGTGGCGCGATTAGCCCGAATTGTGGCGCGATTACCCAAAATTGCGGCGCGATTCCGCCCGCATCAGAACGTGACCACCAACCCGCTGAAACTGCCCTGCTGTGCGTTCCCCGGCAGTGGACGCTCGTCGGTGACCTCGACCGAGAACTCGGCACGGCCCCCATTCGACACGTTGCCGACCATGGCATACCAGAACAGGCGGCTGGTGAAGTTGTAGGTCATGCCGGCACTGAGCAGCAGCGCATTGCCCTGGCCGCGGTTGGCGTCGACCGAGTAGCCGGCCGCGGTGAGCTGCAACTTCTTCGTCACGTCGTAATGGGCGCCCAGCCAGTACTGGTCAACGCGTGACGGCAACCCGGGCGCGGCGTCCGGTGCTTCGAGCCCGTTGTAGCCGGCATAGACCTTGAGCGCGCCAAAGGTGCCGACGCCGCCCAGGATCGTCTCCTTCGAGTACAGGTAGGGGTCGGAGTAGCCGCCGTCCCCGTCGCGGGCGACATCGTAGATGCCGCGCACCAGCCAGGTCGGGCTCGACCAGGTCACCGATACGCCGTCCTTGCGCAGCGCCGAACTCGAGCCCTGCTGTTCGCCGAGCGCCGTCTGCAGGCCGAACTCCAGGCCGCCGAACTTGCGGCTGCGGTACTCGATCATGCTCGGCGCGCCGAACCAGTTGCGACCGCGCACCAGTGTCGCGGTGCTGATGAATGACTGGTAATGCGGGTCGATGTCCCAGATGTCGTTGGTGATCGACTGGTCGCGTCCCACCAGCACCGTGCCCCACGACGGACTGCTGATGCCGACATAGGCGCGGCGATTGAACAGTGCATCGCCATTGGTGGTGCCCTTGGTCGCGTCGAAGCCCGATTCGAGCAGGAACACGCCCTTGGCATCGTGCAGGACGCCATCGGTGTAGTCGCCGAAGGCGACCTCGCCGCCGATGTCGAGCAGGCTGGTGCCCCACTGGTTGCCGCCGGCGCGGAACAGCGACTGCTCGCTGCCGTCGGGTTGCGCGATGTGGTTGACGTAGTCGACGCCGGCGGCGATGCGGCCGCTGATGGTGATGCCGGTGTCGGCGCGGGCGTTGACGCAATGGATGGCGACAGCCGCGGCCAACGCCGCGACGATGCGAAGGTTTGAACCAGACATATGTCCCTATGTGTTTGGCAGTGGAAAGGGTGGAGCAGCCGTTGGCAGTCCTTGCGCTTGGCATCAGGATCGAGGGCAGGGGATGGCGTCCGCTCGCGAACGACGCTATCGACGCGGCCAGTGCCCGGTACATGAGAAACGTCTCAATTGCGTGGTGGTCGTCGAAACCCTTGTCATCCCGAGCGCAGCGAGGGACCTGCTTTCCGCGAGGCAGCAGGTCCCTCGCTGCGCTCGGGACGACAGGCGACGTTGCCATCCCGCACGCGGGATGTTCATTCCCTGAAATCCCCACTTATCTCCGGTCGAGCCGGCGCCAAGTCTTCGGGGAGCGTTGGCCATTCGCCATCGCCTTTCTCCCACTTCCGGAAAAAAGAACATGAGCAAGCTTGCAGGCAAGGTCGCCGTCGTAACCGGCGCCTCCAAAGGCATTGGCGCCGCCATCGCCACCGCACTGGCCGCCGAAGGCGCGTCGGTAGTCGTCAACTACGCTTCCAGCCAGGAGGCGGCCGACGCAGTCGTGTCACGCATTACCGCGGCGGGTGGCAAGGCCGTCGCCGTGCGCGGCGACGTGACCAACAAGGCCGACGCTTCGGCGATCATGGATGCGGCCGTCGCCAAGTTCGGCCGGCTCGATGTCCTGGTCAACAACTCGGGCGTCTACAAGTTCGCCCCGCTCGAGGAAATCGACGAGGCGGAATTCAACCGTCACTTCAACATCAACGTCCTGGGCCTGTTGCTGACAACGCAGGCGGCAGCAAAGCATCTGGGCGAGGGCGGCAGCGTCATCAACATCGGTTCGCTCATCACCCGCCTCACGCCAGCGGGCACGGCGGTCTATACGGCTACCAAGGGCGCAGTCGATGCGATCACCGGCGTGCTGTCGCTGGAGTTGGGCCCGCGCAAGATCCGCGTCAACTCGATCAACCCCGGCATGGTGGAAACCGAGGGTACGCATGCGGCGGGCGTCATCGGCTCCGACTTCCATAACCACGCTGTCGCGCAGACGCCGTTGGGTCGGATCGGACAGCCGGACGACATCGCCTCGATCGCGGTGTTCCTGGCGTCCAACGATTCGGGCTGGCTCACCGGTGAACTGTTGAACGCCGGCGGCGGCATGCGCTGAACCGTTCGCGGGGCGAAGGCCGGTGCGCCTTCGTCCCGCTTCACTGACTTCCTGTCGCTTGGCTCAGCCCTTCATCGATTCGATGAACGCCCGCGCCAGCGCCTCGGGTGAAGTGCGCAGCAGCGTGGGATTGACCTGGACCGGATGCGCCTGGGTGCCCGGGCGCGGGCGGGCCAGGGTGATGCCGCGTTTGCCCAGGCGTTCGGACAGGACCTCCGGCGCCACGCCCGTGGCGGTCAGGTAGAACTTGCAGGTGCCATTGGCGAGCTTCTCCGCCTTGAACCGGCCATCCGCCTCCAGCAGCGCGATCAACCGGTCCGCGACGCGCCATGACTTGGCGTAGTCGTCTTCGTAGCGGTCCGCGTACTTCATGACCACGGCGACGCCTGGCCATGCCTGCGGCAGCGAGCCGCCGAACATGCGGCGCGTGTGGTACAGCCCTTCGATGAAGTCGGCATCGCCGGCGAGGATGGCGCCATAGCTGCCGTTGAAGTGCTTCCACAGCGAGACGAACACGGTGTCGAACAGGGCGGCGTACTCGCGCACGCTCTTGCCCGAGTGCAGCGGAAGGTTGAACAGCCGCGCGCCGTCCAGGTGCAGGCGGATGCCCTGTTCGCGGGCGTAGCGGCACACCCGCTCCATCTCGGCGAAGTCGACCATTTCGTGGTCCTTGCGGCGCACCGGCGACTCGATCGAGATCACGCCGGCCTTCATCGCGACGCGGCCACCGGCCGAGCGTTCGACCCAGTGCTTCACGTCCGCCAGCTCCAGCGTGCTGCGGCCGGCGGCGAGCGGGATCAGGTTCAGGCCGCTCAAGGTCTCGGCGCAATCGCCGCTGTCGTTGTAGAAATGGCTCTCGGCCTGTACCAGCACGCGGCGGTCATTGCCGGCGAGCTTGCGGATCGCGAGGTGGTTGGCCAGCGTGCCGGTCGGCACGAACATCGCGGCTTGCTTGCCCAGCAGTTGCGCGAACTTCCGCTCAACCTGCTCGACGAGCCCGCCGTTGGAGTAGTAATCGGCTGCCAGCGCGCTGGACGCGGTCGCCTCCTGCAACAGCGCGGCGTACTCGCGTGGGCTGAGCGCGAGCCCGTCGGAGATGAGGTCGATGCGCTTGAACAGCTCCCCTCCGGCTCCGCTGGCCGCCTTGCCGCCAGCGGAAAGCGCGAAGGTCGGCGTGGCAACGGCCAAGCTGCTGGTAGCCAGGAACTGGCGTCGGTCCATGCTTGCATCCTTATCGTCGTGATCGGGCGAGTTCGCCTTGCGCCCGCGTCACCGCTCCGGCGCGAATCCCCTGGCGCCACCCAGTTTGCCGTGGCAAGCCGGTTGCGTCATCCGGCAACGTTGGTGGAGTCGGCGAAGATCCATGCCGTTCACAACGCATTCGGACTGGCACTGTTGACCGCGTTCTGGCTTCTCGAGGTGGTCGCCACCATGGAGTTACCGCTCCCACGCTGACCGTTCGGCGGTACGGAGGCGCCGCGCCTCCGTGCCGCCTGCTGGCAGGCCCCGGGCCGTGCGAAACTCGCAGGGCTGACGCGAAGCCTGGGGAGGCCGCGCAGCTGCAGGGGCCACGGGGCCCAGCTGGGGGATCTCTTGAAAGCACGCAACGCTGTCGCGTGGATCGCGGTCGCCATTGCCCTTCCGCTGGCCGGAAGCTGCCTTGCCGTGGACCCGGTAGTGACGCCGCCGCCGCCGATCGCAAGTCCGCCGCCGCTTCCGCCACCGCCACCGCCGCCCGCTTCGGATCCCGCGCAGTCCTTGCGGCTGCCTTCCTACGTTCCGCCCTTCAAGCTGACCAACCAGCCGCCCAAGTTCCCGGAAGAGGCGCTGTGCCGGCAGCTGACGGGAATGGCCAAGCTGGTGCTGACCATCTCTCCGGCGGGAACGGTGGAGGACGCGGTCGTCGAGAAGTCCAGCGGACATCCGTCCCTGGACAGCGCTGCATACGCCGCAGGCATGGAATGGAAGTTCAGGCCGGCATTCGAGTACGGCGTTCCCGTTCGCTCCAGGGCGCGCGTCCCGGTGGACTTCGCCGCTCCAGCGGAATGGCCGTACTGCAGCCGCGGCGTGCGCGTCCTGACCACCTATACGCTGCTCGGAGCAGAAGGCAGCGACACGGGTGCGGCCATGTTCACGCCGATGTTCGCGCCGAGCGACAAGGTGAGCGCGGTCGTCGAGTACGTGCTGACGTCTCCGGACGCGGTGGGCGAGTCGCTGAGCGTCCGCTGGATCTACCTGGACGATGCCGGTCATCCGGTGGTCCACCACGAACAGACTTCGCCGCTGCAGGAAGGCGGACGCAAGCGTTTCGTCCTGTCCGGCATGCAGGCCGGTGGTTGGAAGCCAGGGCGTTACCAGATTGAAGTGCGGCTCAAGGACGACATCCTCGGGCAGGGAGAATTCGCCGTCCGCTGACGATCCCGCTGACTAGCGCCCCAGCTCCGCCGACAGCGCCCGCAGCAAGGCTGCACCGTCTCCACGCCATGCACTCCCATGCATGCACGCCAGCGTGTGCGGGTTCGCCTGCGCCAGCTTCTCCAGGATCGCGCCGCTGTTGGTCGCGTGCGCGTAGTAGTCCATCTGGTGGCGGAACGCCTCGCTGGGCCCGAGCACATCCGTCTCGGTCAATGACAGGTGCCCGGTGCCGGGCTGGGTGAACAGATCACCGCAGAACAGCGTGGAAGTGTGTTCTTCCATCAGGTACCCGCACTCCCAGCCGTGCGGCAGGTGTGGCGCATCGAACCAGCGAACGCGGTGGCGACCGAGGGATATCGCTTCGCCATCCGCGAGGGCGCGCGGCGGGCGGTCGGCGAGGTCGTTCATCGACACCATCGCGGCGATCGTCCCGCACAGCGGAGCGGCTTGCGGCGCCACCGCGAGCCACTGGTTCATCGAGCCGCATTCATCCGCCTCGACATGCGAGAACGCCACGTGCCGCAGCCGCTCCAGCGGCATCACGCTGGCCACCGCCTCGGCCACCATCGGGAACAGCCCGCGCAGCCCGGTGTGGAACAGCAACGGCTCGTCGTCGACGACCAGGTACTGGTTGAACGAGAACGGCGTGTTCCCCGGCAGCGCCACCGGCGTGTTGATCCGGTAGATGTGCTCGGCGATCTCGTGGACGTTGGTGCCTGACTCGCGGTTGGTGATGGTCATGGAAGCTCCGGGGGCGGCCGCGGGCGGAATCCGGGCCGACATTACGGGTCAACGCAAGGACCCGGGCGAGGGGGTCAGCGCTGTCATCGGGCGGGCCGCTGCGGCGGAACTACCAGCCACTCCAGCACCACCAGCATGGCAAACGCAGAATACGCTACGACGAACGCCCACCACGGCGCTTCGAAGAAGATCACCCGCGACAGCCAGTGGGCGATGAACGATTCGCGGTAGACCGCTTGCCCCGCGTGTTCGCGCAGCGCCTGCTCCCAGAGGGTCAGCGGGCACAGCGCGCCGAGCCATGTCTGCGCGGCGATGAAAACCATCAACAGCACGTGCGCCAACCGCCAGCGGAAGCCGCGGACCCAGCGCCATCCGCACAGGCCGCCGATCAGCACCGCCACGGCGCCCAGCACGACGAAGGCGACGATGCCGACGTGGAGCACGAGGATGGCGTCGGCCAGCAGGGCCGCGGCGGAGGGTGACAGGGATTGCATGGCACCGGACTCTACCGGTCCCGTCGGAAAGTCTCATCCCTCGCCGGACGCGGCCGCACACGGTTGCGAGTTGCAGGCATGGCCTGTCAGGCTTTCGGCCTCGACCTTCCATCATGGAGACGATCATGAAGGTGAAGCACTGCACCGTCGCGTCCATCCTCCTGCTCGCAAGCGGGACGCTCCACGCCGCACCCGATGCCCCGCAGCAGACTTCGGACACGTACGCCCGGCCCGGCGAGCGCGTCACCATCGCGCCCGGCCGCGCGCTCAATCTTCGCTGCACCGGCACCGGCCCGCAGACCGTCGTGCTCGAGGCCGGTGGCAATGCCGATTCGAGCACGTGGTTTCGCGTGCAGTCGCTGCTCTCTGCCAGCACGCGCGTGTGTTCGTACGATCGCGCCGGTTATGGCTTCAGCGACGAGGGTCCGATGCCGCGCAGTCTGCAGGGTGACGTCGACGACCTGCATGCGCTGATGAAGGCCGCGAAACTGAAGACGCCTGTGCTGCTGGTGGGGCATTCGCTCGGCAGCAACATCGTGCGCGGTTATGCGCAGCAGCATCGCGACGAAGTGGCGGGGCTGGTGCTGGTAGATCCGCCGGAGCAGGGCGCCCGGGCCCGTATGCCGGAGCAATGGCAGCGCGATGACGAGGCCAGTCAGGTGCAGCGCAATGAGTTTCTCGACGCCTGCACGCAGGCCGCGGTTGCCGGCACTCTGGATGCGGCCGAGGGCCCGTTGAAGGCGTGCCTGCGTGCGCCGCCGGCATGGCAAAGCCCGGCAGTCGCCGCCGCGACGCGCGCATACAAGCGCAAGCCTTCCTATTGGCAAACGCTGCGCTCGGAGCTGGACGAGAACGTCGCCATCTTCGCTGCCTCCGTGCCAGCGGATCTGACCTTCGGCGCGATGCCGGTCGTCGTGCTGTCGTCGGGCAACGACTACCCGGGCGTGCCGGACGATGTGCGCAAGGTCCTGGTGGACGCGCGCGACCAGACCCATGGGCGTCTGGTCGCCGCTTCCACGCGCGGACGCCATGTGGACGTCGCCGGGACCTCGCACGATATCCAGCTGGATCAGCCGCAGGCGGTCGTCGATGCCGTGCTCGGTGCGATCGCGGCGACGCCACTGGCTGACCGATGAACTTCTGGAGCCTTGTCTTCCTGATCGGCGCCGCGCAGGCCGCGCTGCTGGCGCTGGCGTTGTGGCGGCGGCCGGTCAATGCGCAGGCCAACCGGGTGCTGGCGGCGTGGATCGCTTTGATCGGCTTCGACCTGGCGGTGAAGGCGCTGTACTTCCACGAATCCCCGATCGACCTGCTCAAGCTGTATCGCTTCGTCGGGCTGTTTCCATTCCTGTATGGCAGTGCGTTCTACCTCTACGTCCGCACGCTGACCCAGGGCCGCGCGCCGGGTTTGCGCGATGGTGTGCATCTGTCGGGCTTCGTCGCTGCGCTGGCGGTCAACGCGCAGTGGTTCCTGATGGATCGCACGCAGACGCAGGCCTTTCTGGCGGACCTGGCGGCAGGCGGATATTGGCCGGGTGCGCCCTGGCTGGATATCGGGCTGTTCGGCTACAGCCTTTCGTACGTGGTTGCCGGCCTGGTCCGGGTGCGCCGTTACCGGCGCGAGCTGCTACGGCGCCGCTCCGATGCCGATCGCATGTCGCTGCACTGGATCGATGCAATGGCGGTGTCGCAGATCGTGATCTGGTGCATTGCCGTGGCGCAATGGCAGCTGCGCATCCCGTGGATCGACTATCCGCTGATCTACGGTGCGGTCGTGGCATGGGTGTTCGTGGTCGGCTATCTCAGCCTGAGCCAGGTGGCGGTTGCAGTGCAGGTGCCGCCGGCAGGCGAGCCCTCCGCAGAGATGCCGACCGTCGACGATCCGCGCTTCGCCGAAGTCGAAGCACGCCTGACCCAGTTGATGGAACGCGAGCACCTCTACCGCGAGCCGGCCCTGACCATCGGCCAGCTGGCAAAACGCAGCGGATACCCGGAGTACCTGGTGTCGGCGGTGATCAACCGACGCTTCGCCGGCAACTTCTGGGACTACATCAACCGCCAGCGCATCGAGGCGGCGCGCGCCTGCCTGGCCGATGCCGGCGACGCCCGCACCATCCTCGACATCGCCTACGCCTGCGGTTTCACCTCCAAGTCGACCTTCAACGCCGCGTTCAAACGCCAGCTGGCGGTGACGCCGAGCACGTATCGCCAGGCGCAGGCGTCAACCGTGGCCGATACCGGCCCCCGACAGCGCGCGGGGTGATGTCCACCTCGCGCGGATCGACGGCCAGCGCAGCCCCAGCTCGCACAGCGCCAGGTTGACCGTCCAGCAACTCCACGCCGCGAAGATGTAAACCGGAACGAAGGGCAGGTGCAGGACGCCCTGGCCGATGCCGAGCGTGAGCCGCAGGGTGATGGCCGAGGCGGTGAGGGCAATGCTGCGGACCATCCAGCGACGGTGCAGGACGAGGTCGCCGGCGATCGCATGGCGTATGCCGATGCCGGTCACGCTCATCCATAAGATCGCGAGCAGGGCGAAGGCGATCCCGGACGCGGCACCGCCGGTCGCATGTGCCGACAGCGACAGCCCGCCCAGGCCGCCAATCAGCACGCCTGCGGTGTAGAGACCGCCGCTGAGCCGGTGCAGGCGGGGCACGCGCCGGCGAATCGTCGCGCTCAGTTGCAGCGGCGCCAGCAGCAGCGCCAGGCCGGCGCCCATGAAATGCGCCGGCACGTCGAGGCCGGAGAGGGAGAACTTGGCCGACATGAAGTCGCCGGGTCCGTGGTAGCGATACATATAAGAGAAGGCGTAGGCCGATACGGCCACGCAAAGCAGCAGGAACAGCAGGGCGAGCGCCCAGCGCAGTGCCCGCGATCCGAAACGTTGCCAACTGCGATTCATTGCTTGCCTCCGGGGTCTGGGAGGCGTGAGGTTGGTCGTCCGGAGGTGTGGGGTCGTCCGAATCGGGGGAGTTGTACGCTCGCCCCGCGCAATCACCGCAACCCGTCATCCCCGCGAAGGCGGGGACCCAGCGACGTTGCCTTCCCGGGTAGCCCTCAGGACGACCGCGATCCCGGTTCGCGTTACCGCCAACAGCCGCAACGCTGTGGCCCGCCGGCACGGCCCCGTCACATGCTGCGATGCAGCATAATGACCCCATGCCTGCACCTCTCCCCCACGCCGCGCCCGCCGCGGCGCCGTCGCCCGTTCTTTCGCCGCGCCAGGTCGCGCTGATCCTGTTCGCCCTGGCCATGGGCGGGTTCGCCATCGGCACCAGCGAGTTCGTGGTGATGGGGCTGATCAACGAGATCGCCCGCAGCATGGGCGTCAGCGAGCCGCAGGTCGGCCACGTGATCAGCGCCTATGCGCTGGGCGTGGTCGTCGGTGCGCCGCTGCTGGCCATCCTCGGTTCGAAGCTGTCCCGCCGCAGCTTGCTGCTGGCGCTGATGGGCTTCTATGCCTTCGGCAACCTCGCCAGTGCGATGGCGCCGGACTACCACACGCTGATGCTGGCCCGCTTCGTCGCCGGCCTGCCGCACGGTGCCTACTTCGGCATCGCCGCGCTGGTCGCCGCGCGCATCAGCCGGCCGGAGCAACGCGGCGCCGCAGTCGGCCGGGTGATGCTGGGCCTGTCGATCGCGTTGCTGGTCGGCAATCCGCTGGCGACGTGGCTCGGCCAGGCGTTCGGCTGGCGCTGGGCGTTCGCGCTGGTGTCGGTGATCGCACTGGCGACCGTGGCGATGACCCTGCGCGTACTGCCGCGCGGCATGAACGCACCGCGCCCGGATGCGCTGCGCGAGTTGCGCGACTTCAACCGCAAGCCGGTGTGGCTGGCGCTGGGCATCGGCGCGATTGGCTTTGCCGGCATGTTCTGCGTCTTCAGCTACCTCGCGCCGACGCTGGTCAACGTCACCGGCGTGCCTGAGAGCTTCATCCCGTTCGGCCTGGTCGCCTTCGGCATCGGCGGCATCATCGGCACGGTGGCCGGCGGTTGGCTGTTCGATCGCCTGCAGTTCCGTGCGGCGCCGGTGGTGCTGGTGTGGTCGACGCTGGTGCTGCTGTTGTTCCCGCTGGCCGCCAAGTCGGTGTGGACGGTGCTGCCGGTGGTGGTCGCGGTCGGGACGATGGGTGCGCTGGCGACGATATTGCAGGCGCACCTGATGGACGTCGCCGCCGAGGCACAGACGCTCGCCGCTGCCTCCAACCACTCGGCGTTCAACATGGCCAACGCGCTGGGGCCGTGGCTCGGCGGCATGGCGATCACGGCCGGCTACGGCTGGACCTCGACCGGCGTGGTCGGTGCGATCACGGCGGTGCTGGGGTTGCTGATCTACGCGTGGGCGCGGCGGGATGCGATGCAGGGCACTCACCTTCATCCGCGCGAAGGTGGGGATCCATCTCACCGTCATCCCCGCGAAGGCGGGGATCCAGGGACGTTGCTCTTGCAGCAGGAGCAACATGGATCCCGGCTTCCGCCGGGATGACGTGATGTGGGTGCCGGGGTGAGGGCCTGGGTCCCGGCGTTCGCCGGGACGACGTGATGTGGGTGGCGGGGGTGCGGGCCTGGGTCCCGGCGTTCGTCGGGACGACGGTTTGGAGGCTGATGCGCATGAGTGCGACGGTAGCCCGCACCGCTATCCTTGCCGTCCATGGCCACCTACATCGCCCTGCTCCGCGCCGTCAACGTCGGCGGTACCGGCAAACTGCCGATGGCCGACTTGCGCGCCATGTGCGAAGCCACCGGCTTCAAGAACGTGCGCACCTACATCGCCAGCGGCAATGTCGTCTTCGACACGCCGGGCACCGCGGCCAAGGCCAAGTCGGCGCTCGAGGCGGCGCTGGAACGTTACGCCGGCAAGCCGGTGGGCGTGGCGATCCGCACCGCGGCGGAGATGGCGCAGGTGCTGGCAGACAACCCCTTCCCGGAAGCAGCGCCGAACCGCGCGCTGGCCATCTTCCTCGACGCGGCACCGCCGGCCGACACACTGGTCACCGTGCGCCATCGCAGCGACGAGGACATCGCGCTGGGCAAGCGCGAGATCTACGTGCATTACGGCGACGGCATGGCCAGTTCGAAGCTGGTGATCCCGGCGGCGAAAGCCGGCACGGCGCGCAACCTCAATACCGTGGCGAAACTTGCGCAGATGGCCGCGAAGTAACGGCCACCGGACGCATCACCCCGCGCCGGGACGCACGTGGAATCCCAGCGCGCCGGCAACGGTCCGCAACGCTTCGTCGTCACGCTGCAGGGTCATGAAACCGGCGTGCGTGTCGTGCCCGGTTTCCCAGGTCCACAGGGTGTAGTGGTGTTCGCGCAGGCGGTCGTAGGCGACGTTGATCAGCGACGGGACCTCGGCGTCGGACAGGAAGTCCTCGTCGGTCGGGTCTTCCACGCCCCATTCGATGCGCAGGTTGAAACGCGACGCCAGTTCGTCCAGCACCTCGATCAGCCCGGCCGGGTCGGTGTCCTCGACATGGAAGCCTGACTTCCAGTCGATCACGTCGCGGATCAGTTCCACCGGATCCTCGCCTTCGTCGAGCGAATCGCGGCATGCCTGGAACTGCTGCATCGCCGCGTCCTCGTCGCCGGGGTTGATCAGCAGCAGCAGTTGCCACGCCACCGCTTCCAGCGCCGCTTCCTCGTCGATGTCGGCGTCCGCGCTGAATGAACGGGCGAAGTTGTCGTCGGGGTCGTATTCGGTGTGGGTGCTCATGGCGGCCTCCGCCGATTGGCCAGGCTGACAGGATACGGCGATCGAACGCATCGCGCTGAGATCGGTGAACTCCACGCCTCACGTCAGGCGCCTCACATCGAGATGCACGCCGGCGGGCTATCTTCCGCGCAGGCAAGGCAAGAAGCTTGCCGTCTTCACGCGCATTCGACCGGAGGTGGTGGCATGGCATCGATCCGCAGGGAGATCCAGGTCGCGGTACCGCCCGCCCAGGCCTGGGATGCGCTGCGCGACGTGGGCCGCATTCATGAGCGGCTGGTGCGCGGCTTCGTCACCCGGTGCGACCTCGAAGGCGACATACGCACGATCACGTTCGCCAATGGCATGTCGGTGCGCGAGCGCATCATCGATGTCGACGACGGCGAGCGTCGGGTGGTCTGGTCGGCATTAGGTGACCCGTTCGCTCATCACAACGCCTCCGTGCAGGCCTTCGAGTCCGGTGACGGCGGCACGCGCCTGGTCTGGATCGCCGACCTGCTGCCCGACGCCCTGGAAGCGCCGGTCGGCGGTCTGATCGAGCAGGGCCTGGAGGCGATGAAGCAGACGCTCGAGGGCGTCGACTAGAACCGGTACGCGAAGTTCACGCCGTACAGGACCGTCGAATCGACGTCTTCGTCGATGCGCAGGCCGTTGTCGTCCTCGAACTCGTGGCTGCGATCGAACTCGTAGCCGACGGTCGCGTCGAGCTGCCAGTGCGGGGTGATCGCCCACTGGGCAAGCAACTGCGCGCGCCAGGCCTTGGTGACGTAGAAGAATTCGGCACCGTCGCGCTCGTCGCTGACCACATGCCAGCGCCCACCGGCCGGGGCGATGTCGAGGCCGAGGTCGACGCTGGGACGCACATGCCAGTCGATGCGCGTGCGTGGCCAGCCCAGTTCGAGGGTGACCGCGTCGCCTTCGCGCAACAGCGCGAGCAGGGGATAGGCGCGCTCGTCGCCGAACGAATCGTCGTAGCCCGCTCCCGCCCGCCAGCCCCAGCCGGGGGAAGGGAGGCGTTCGACGCTGGCGTTGCCGTACAGCGAGAAGTCGTCACTGCCGCCCCGCGAGAACAGGTCCTTGAAAACGTTCGAGGATGCCGCCGCGGTCGGAATCACTGCGATCCGGGCATGGGTGGTCGAGGCCCCGGTCCAGGTCAGTGGCAGTTCCAGCCGATGCAGGTCGCGATCACGCGTGGCCAGGCCGCTGTAGTCGTAATGCGTGTAGGTGTAGTCGGCGGCAATATCGAAGCCGCCGCCAGCTACGTCGAACTTCGGCGTGCGCAGCAGCAGGCCGTCCTCGCGTCCACCCAGCTCCGCGCCGCTGCCGAGGCGGGTATCGGCGAGCTTGGCATCGGCGAGCGTCACGTGGCTCAACTCGATCACGGCCTGGGCGTGCGCCTGGCCATTGGCCAGCGCTAATGCCATCAGAGCCGGCATCGCAGCCGACAGGCCCAAGGATCGGAATGCGGCCATGCGGGCCTCCGAAACAGCAACGCGCTAGCGGCAAGAATAGCGCTTGAGACGAGTGGTTCCGGCGCACATTCAGACGAATCTGATGGGGACGCGGCGATCACTGCGTTCAACTTCTCGTCCAGTCAGAAGTGTTGTTGCAGGTCATGGGCGAGCGGGAACGTTTCTACGACGCGTTGTGCGGCTTCAAAGGGTTCGTGCCGGTGCCGCTGCTCGACAACCATGTCGACCTGATCCGAGAAATCCGCTTCGACTGGATGCCGACCGACACCGGCGCCCCCTGCGTCAATCCGGTCACGCCCCTGCACCTGGACGAAGACGGCTTCGCGTCCCTGCGGCGCATGACCGCGTTGCCGGACGAAGGCGAGCGCCTGCGCGCCTTCCTGGAGGCCGCATTCGCGCTGCCGGAGTTCATCGAGAAGGCCAGCCTCGTGTCAGGCGACTACCACCTGCCGCGCGACATCGCCGAATTCCTCGACGCCCCCAGGTCGGGGATGCATGGCGACTGCTTCCGCTTCACCCCGGAGCACCTGAAGCTGCTCAAGGCCGCCTCGTGGCGCACCCGCCAGGTGTTCTCGCCATTGCCCTACATCGCCCCGCGGCGCCCGTACGGCGACTTCACGGATGTCCCGATGGATGCGGCCCTGGTGCTGGGGTGGCGCCGCAGCTACAGCGACCTGTACACCGAACCGCTGGAGCCGCTGAGCAAGGCCGAGCGCGAGCAGTTGGCTGAACTGCACTACCAGACCCTGCCGGCGATCCACGCCTTCGTGCGCTACGCCAAGGTTTGACCACGCAGAGCCCGGCCCCAGGCCCCCCTTGAACTTAATATGATAGGCGTCATATAACGCTCCATGCGCTATGACTCCGACCACAAGTTCCAGACCCGCCAGCGCGTGCTGCGGGTAGCCGCGCGGGCCATCCGCAGCGACGGCCCGACCGGCGTCGGCGTTGCCGGCGTCATGCGCGAGGCCGGCCTGACCCATGGCGGTTTCTACGCCCACTTCCAGTCGAAGGACGAGCTCGTCGCCGCCGCGATCGCGCAGATGTTCGAAGACTCCATCTCGCTCTGGCATCACGCGCACGGCGGCAAGGGCGATGCGGACGGTCTGGCCGCCCATTTGCGTGTCTATCTGTCTGCGGCGCATCGTGATGCGCCGGGGCAGGGCTGCCCGATTGCAGCCCTGGCCGGCGAGGTACCGCGACTGGACACGGCCGCCCGCGACGCGTTCAGCGACGGCTCGCGCCGGTTGCAGGACGCACTGGCAGCCTCGCTTCAACGTCTCGGACACGACGACGCGCCAGCATTGGCCGCATCGGTGCTGGCCGAACTGGTCGGCGCCCTGGCAATGGCGCGGTGCGAACGCGATCGCGCCCGTTCCGATTCCCTGCTGGCGGCGTCGCGCCGGCAACTGGGCCGACGTCTCAACCTGGAGATTGATGCATGAGCATGGTCGATGAAATCGGCGCCGGGCTCGATGGCCTGTCGCAGCTGCGCGCGCTGATCGCGTCCGGCCGCAAGCCGGGAATCCTGCACTCGCTGGACTTCGACTTCATCGAGGTCGAGCCCGGGCGAGCGGTGTTCGCCGGCACGCCCGGCGACCATGCCTACAACCCAATCGGCATGGTCCATGGCGGCTACGCCGCGACCCTGCTCGACTCCGCCTGCGGCTGCGCCGTGCATTCGCAGCTCAGCGCGCAGCAGGCCTACACCACGCTTGAACTCAAGGTCGCGTATCACAAGGCGGTGACGCGCGATTCGGGCTTGCTGCGCGCCGAGGGCAAGGTCGTCTCGATCGGGCGCCGCGCGGCATTCGCCGAAGCACGCCTGACCGGTGCCGACGGACGGCTCTACGCCACGGCGACGTCCACCTTGCTGGTGATCGACCGCGCTCCCGCGTAGGAGCGAGCTTGCTCGCGATCAGCCTCTCCGTCGCCCCTATCGCGAGCAAGCTCGCTCCAACATCCCCCGAGAGTTGCCCATGTCCCCTGCCCACGACCCCATCGTCATCGTCTCCGCCGTTCGCACGCCGCTGGGACGTTTCCTCGGCGACCTCTCGCCCGTGACCGCCCCGCAACTAGGTGCGCACGCCATCTCCGCGGCGCTCGATCGCGCCGGCCTCGCACCCGAACGCATCGACGAAGTGCTCATGGGCTGTGTGCTGCCGGCAGGACAAGGCCAGGCTCCGGCACGGCAGGCGGCGCGCGCGGCCGGTTTGCCCGACGCCGTGGGCGCGACCACCGTCAACAAGGTCTGCGGCTCCGGCATGAAGGCGACGATGATCGCCCACGACCTGCTCCTGGCCGGATCGGTCGACCTGGTCGTTGCCGGCGGAATGGAATCGATGTCGAACGCCCCGTACCTGCTGTCGAAGGCGCGTAGCGGCTATCGCGTCGGCCACGACCGCATCTTCGACCACATGATGCTCGACGGCCTCGAAGACGCTTACGAACCCGGTCGCGCAATGGGCGAGTTCGGCGAAGCCGCGGTCGCCAAGTACGGCGTCAGCCGCGCCGACCAGGACGCGTACGCGGTGGCGACCTTGAACCGCGCCCGCGACGCGATCGAAAGCGGCGCGTTCGCCGACGAGATCGTGTCCGTGCCTGTGCCGGTCAAGGGCGGCGAGCGCATCGTCGACACCGACGAGCATCCGCTGAAGGTGTCGCCGGAGAAGATCCCGTCGCTCAAGCCGGCCTTCGCCAGCGACGGCACCATCACTGCCGCCAGCGCATCGGCCAACGCCGACGGCGCCGCCGCGCTGGTGCTGACGCGCAAGTCGCTGGCGCAGCGCGAGGGCCTGCCGATCCTCGCCGAAATCCGCGCCCATGCCACCCACAGCCAGGCACCGGCCTGGTACACCACCGCGCCGATTCCCGCGATCCGCAAGCTGCTCGCCAAGGTTGGCTGGAGCGTCGACGACGTCGACCTGTTCGAGATCAACGAGGCCTTCGCCGTCGTAGCGATGGCCGCGGCCCAGGACCTGGGCATCGACCGCGACCGCCTCAACGTCAACGGCGGCGCCTGCGCGCTGGGGCATCCCATCGGCGCCACTGGCGCGCGCCTGATCGTCACCCTGCTGCATGCACTGCAGCGCCGCGGCCTTTCCCGCGGCGTGGCCGCGCTGTGCATCGGCGGCGGCGAAGCCACCGCCATCGCAATCGAACGTACGCAGTAACCGCCACTCCCCGAACGCCACACTCCCCCACAGAGGTGCACGATGGACATCAGAAATGCCGTTGTACTGGTCACTGGCGCCAACCGCGGTCTCGGCCGCGCCCTGGTCGAGGCACTCAAGCAGGCCGGCGCGGCCAAAGTCTATGCCGGCGCGCGCAACCCTGCTTCGATCGACGCCCAGGGCGTCACGCCGATCGCGCTGGACGTGACATCCCCCGACAGCATCGCCGCGGCCGCCAAGGCCTGCCCGGACGTCAACGTCGTGATCAACAACGCCGGCATCGCCCGCAGTGGCGAGCTGCTGTCGGAGACAGGCGAGCAGTTGGCGCGCGAGGAAATGGACACCAACTTCTGGGGCCCCTGGCGGGTCACCCAGGCCTTCGCGCCGACGCTGGCGCGCAACGGCGGCGGAGCGCTGGTCAACGTGCTGTCGGTGCTGAGCTGGATCAGCTTGCCGGGCACGGCGACCTACTGCATCTCCAAGGCCGCGGCCTGGTCGCTCACGAACGGTCTGCGCAACGAACTGCGCGGCCAGGGCACGCAGGTGGTCGGCGTCCACCTGGGACTGATGGATACCGACATGACCGCCGGGTTCGATGCACCGAAGATCGCGCCGAAGGAGGTCGCCGAGCAGATCGTGCGCGCGCTGCAGGACGGCAGCGAGGAAGTCCTGGCCGATGAGACCAGCAGGCAGGTCAAGGGCAGCCTGTCCTCGCCGCAGGCGGCGTATCTGTCGGCCGGCAGCGAATAAGCTAGGCCGCATGTCGTCCCGAGCGCAGCGAGGGACCTGTTGTCGAGGCGGCGGCGCGAAGCAGATCCCTCGCTGCGCTCGGGAGGACAAAGTGCGGGCGACCGGACCTGGTCTCCAGCCGGCCTCAGCCGCGCCCGTAGAAATCCGACCAGCGGCCAATCCGGAACACGAACCGCATCAGGAATGCGAGCGATGCCCAGCAGGCCATCGCGAACGCCGGCACCGCGACCACGGTGCCCATCACGACGTGCACGGCGCTGCCCTGGTACTCGAGCGCCTCCAGCCGATCGAAGCGGCCGGGTTGGGCCTTTGCGTAGGCCACCTGCACTGACCGGTCGTCGGTGGCGAAGCTGGCGGAGTAGGAGGTCCCGTCGACGGTGAAGGTGTAAAGGTCCGAGTCCGTTCGCGCCGTCGGCAGGAGTCGATCCAGCGCGGTGTCGGCCTTGGCCGGTACCGCGATGGCGACGCCGTGATCCTTGAGGATTGACCTGGCATGTCGGTAGTCGCGCAGCACACCCTGGACGGTGTGCACCGACGCCATGAAGAAGATCAGCAGGAACAGGTGGCGCGCGACGATGGTGACCGCGGCGTGTCCGTCCTCGGAAAGTTCGACCCGTGGCATGCGTTCAAGCAGGTCGAGAAGCTGGCTGGGCAGCCGACGAGGGTGCCGCTGCGTGGGCTCGTCCCGTCCCTGGGTCATCGAGCGTACGTCCGTGTCTGGGTCGGCCGGATCGTTGCACAGCTGCATCTGCGCGCAGCGATGAAAGCCGCCAGTCGCGGGCATGGCCTACGACGATGTCCGCACAATTCCTACCGCAGTCATCCCGAGCGCAGCGAGGGATCTGACCAATCCCCCGCTGCGGCCGGAATCCGGTTACGGCAGGGGCAGCGGCGTGCCCTGGTCGGCAATCGCCAGCCAGCGGTGGCCGTCATGGCTGTAGGTCACGCCGGTCAGCGCGCGCTGGCGAAAGCCGATGCGCGGGATCTCGTACATCGTCTCGTACAGGATGAAGGCCGAATTGCAGCCATCGACCACGCGGTACTTCTCGGTCCAGGTCCACACCGCTTCGCGTCCGGCGAAGTGGCTGGCCAGCGCCGCCATGATCGCGTCGATGCCAAAGCGCACCGCGCCGCTGCCGAAAATGGTGACCGCGCGATCGTCGTGGACGGCACGGAAGGTCTCTTCGTCGTAGTCACGGAAGGACTCCATGTCGATCCGCTGGGCCAGTTCGAACTGGCGGGCGCAGCCGCGGGCATTGCCATGGCCGTGGCCGCCTGCCAGCACCGCCGGTGCCAGCGAAAGGGCCGCCAGGGCCAGGACTGCCGTTGCCAGGGGACGCAGTACGCGGCCGGTTCGGGTATTCCGGGTATTCATCGTCGACCTCTCCATGGGTTGGGGGAGCGCGATCGACGATAGGAGCGCAGGCGGACCCATGCGAGAGCCAATAATTGCCATGTCGGCAGGGCCAATCGGATGCGGGAGGGAGGTAGCCGATTGCCGTTTTGGAGTCCGGACTCGGCCCCGGACCGCATACTCTCGACCAAGGCATCCAGCCACAGGAGCGCACGCATGACGATTCTCGTGACCGGGAGCGCCGGCCACCTCGGCGAAGCCCTGATGCGCAAACTGCGCGCGGCCGGCCGGCCCGCCGTCGGCATCGACATCAAGCCGTCGCCGTTCACCGACCATGTCGGGTCGATCAACGATCGCGACTTCGTCCGCCGGCGCATGCCGCATGTGCAGGCGATCATCCACACCGCCACGCTGCACAAGCCGCACGTGGCCACGCACCCGCACCAGGACTTCATCGACACCAACATCAGCGGCACCCTGGTGCTGCTGGAAGAAGCCGTGGCCGCGGGCGTCGCCTCGTTCGTGTTCACCAGCACCACCAGCACGTTCGGCGCGGCATTGACGCCGGCGCCGGGTATGCCGGCGGCGTGGATCACCGAGGACGTCGCGCCGATTCCCAAGAACATCTACGGCGTGACCAAGCTGTCGGCCGAGCACCTGTGCCAGCTGTTCTTCCGCAAGCGGCGCTTGCCGGTGGTGGTGCTGCGCACCTCGCGCTTCTTCCCGGAGCCGGATGACAGCATCGACATGCGCAGCGGCTATGTCACCGCCAATGCCCAGGCCAACGAACTGCTGTATCGCAGGCTCGACATCGAGGACGCGGTCGACGCGCATCTGCTCGCGGTCGAACGTGCGCCCGAGATCGGGTTTGGCCGCTACATCGTTTCGGCGACGACGCCTTTCACCGAAGCGGATCTGGACGAGCTTCGGCGCGATGCACCCGCCGTGGTCCACCGGTTGTTCCCCGAGGCCGCATCGCTGTACGCGGCACGCGGCTGGCGGATGTTCCCGCAACTCGATCGCGTCTACGTCAACACGCGCGCCAGGTCAGAGCTGGGTTGGCAACCGGGCTACGACTTCCGCGGCGTGCTGGCGGCGTTGGGCAGTGGCGGAGAGTTCCGCAGCGCGCTGGCCGAAGCGGTCGGCAGCAAGGGCTATCACGACACGGTCTTTGCCGACGGGCCTTACCCGGTAAGCGGCTGAGACGCGGTGAGGGTGCGCTTTAGGTTTCGGTCCCCGGCCCGGCGTCGTCCGCCGGGCCGGGGATTGCTCCGCCCCTTGGTCGGACGTCCTGTCCGAATGCGGGGCGTGGGCCATCCATGGCCCACTGCTGCGCAATCCCCGGCCCGGCGGACGACGCGCTGGCATTTCGTTGCATGGACTTCGGTGACCCTCACCCCAACCCCTCTCCCGCAAGCGGGAGAGGGGCTTCCATCGTCGCTGGAAGACCGTCATCCCCGCGAAGGCGGGGACCCAGTGCCGTTGCTCTGAAAGCCGTCATTCCCCCGCACCACGCACGCAAAAGTCACTTGGGAGAAGAACCGCAAAAAAAGGGCGGCACAGGGCCGCCCGTCTTCATGGGTGAGGGATGCCCGCAGGCTTCACTTCCTCGGATTGATCGACACCGCTGCCGCTTCGGTGAAGGCGATGCGCAGCATGTCGCCGATCTTCAGGGTCTTCAGCCGGGCCTGGTGCTCGGGCTTCTTGACGTCGAGGGTGACCACGTTGCCGCGCGGACCTTTCACCGTGATCGTGTTGTTGACGGTGTCGATCGCCTCGATCGGGGCCAGCACCGTGACCACCTGCGACTCGCCATAACGCGGCTTTTCACCGGTCTTGGCGACGTCCTGGTCTTCCTTGATGTAGGCGCCCGGCTCGGCGCTGCCGGCTGGCTGGATGTCGACGGTCACCGCGTTGACGTAGTCGATCTGGACCACGTCGCCGACACGGACCTGATCGAAGTTGCGCACGGTCTCGTCGGCGTGCACTTCGACCTGCGTGCCGTCTTCGTTCTCGATGGTGAGCAGGCGCGAGGGCGAGTCGATGTTCACGATCTTGCCGGTGGCTTGCACGCTCATCGCGACCGTCTCGCGCGGACCGGTGTCGGCGGGGGTGGTGGTCGAGCAGGCGGTGGCCATTGCCAGAGCGAGGGCCAGGGGAAGGGCGCGCGACAGGGAGGATGTCTTCACTACGGTCTCCATTGATTGCCTTGACGATGCGATCCGCAGGAGCGCTGCCGGACAGCGTGAGGGGACGGCCGTGGCTGGCGGCGACCGGATGGGCCGGTCGGCGATGTGCCGTGCAGCAGGGCGCCCCGATTCAGTCTGAGCAGGGGCAAGTGAAGGCCGGGTATGCCCGCGGTGCCCGGCGCCGGACGGCGGTGCCACGTCCGGAAAACAAAAAGCCCCGCCGGAGCGGGGCTTCCTGCGCGCACGGGTCGACCGGCGTCAGTGGTGCAGCAGCACGTCGGCGATGATGCCGGTGGCCACCGCAATCAGCACGTACTTGCCGTCGTCGCTGCGCACCCAGCGGTGGCCGTGCGGCGGCTCGTGCAGGTGGTAGCGCGGGTAGTCGTCGACGTAGACGCGACGCTCGACGTAGACCACGCCACGGCGGTATTCCTGCTTGTGGTGACCACGGTGGCGGCCACGGTCGTGGTGGTCATCACGGTCGTGATCGTCGTGGTGGTGATGGTCGTCGCCGTGTTTGTTCTTGCCATGGGCGGAAGCCGCCACCGGCGCCAGGAACACGAAACCTATAATCAGGACGGACAGCAGACGCTTCATGGGTTCCCCTGTGGATTGCAGATTGCACTTGTGGAGTGCCGGTGCGCTGCGATCCTACGTCGCTGCGGGCGGCGGCAAGTGCCTCCATTCACGAACCATGACCGCCGTCGCTGTTTGCTGGCGATTCCCTTCATACGGCCTTTAGGTAAGCGCTTTCAGCGCAGCTGAAAGCCGGGGCGGCGGGCAGGGCCCAGTCCGCACGCCGCCCCGCTATCTCCCTGACGAGGAGGCGGCCAGTGTCGGCCGCGGCCGTCGCACCAGGCGAGACGACCCGTCCGGTGCCAACGCGCATGGCCCGACGAGTCTTTTGTCAGGCGCCCACGCGCTCGCGTACTGCTTCCATGTCGCGTACCGGCCGCACTTCGATCGAGCCGACGCGGATCCACGGAAACGAGTGGGCGATCTCGAGCGCTTCCTCGATGTCCCTGGCTTCGATCAGGTTGAACCCGGCGAACACTTCCTTGGCCTCGGCGAACGGGCCGTCGAAAATCGTGGTGTTGCCGTTGCGCGCGCGCAGCGACTTGGCCGTGACCGGCGCCTCCAGCTGCTGTGCATCGAGCAGGGTGCCGCGGGCACGCAGTTCGTCGGCCTTGTGCAGGCAGCCGCGCATCATGCGGTCGAACTCGCCCTCCGGCAGTGCATCCATCAGCTTGGGGTCGATGTACACCATCAGCAGAAACTTCACTGGGGCCTCCTGGCAGGGGTTGGATCGTCGGAACCGGCATTGTGGCCGATTGCAGCGCCGTCTCATGTGCCAAAGGCGACAGACGCGTGATTCGCCCGCTCACGGGATGATTCTTCCCCGGATCAGTGACTTATCGCGGCAGCAGTCTCTGCCTACTCTGTCCACACCCCCCGACCGAGCGCCCCCCAATGTCGACGCCCGCCAATGCCCGCCCCGCATTCGTCCGCCCCGCTTTCGTCAGCTGGTTGTCATCGCTGGTTTCGCGCATGGTCCGCGCGCTGGCCACTGCGCCCGTGCGCAGCTTCGGAGCGATGGGCTGAACCGGGCCGATCGCACCATTGAAGGCGGCTCGGACGCCAGCGCCCTCGGTTACGATGCGGCGCTGCCATCCGTGCAAAAGGATCCACGCGTGCCGCCGGTCATCGATGTCCGCAACCTCACCAAGACCTACGCGTCGGGTTACCAGGCGCTCAAGGGCATCGACCTGCAGATCCGCCGCGGCGAGATCTTCGCCCTGCTCGGGCCCAACGGCGCCGGCAAGACCACGCTGATCAGCATCATCTGCGGCATCGTCAACGCCAGCTCCGGCACGGTGCTGGCCGACGGCCATGACATCGTGCGCGAGTACCGCCTGGCGCGCAGCAAGATCGGCCTGGTGCCGCAGGAGCTGTCGACCGACGCGTTCGAGAGCGTCTGGGCGACGGTGAAGTTCAGCCGCGGCCTGTTCGGCAAGGCGCCCGATCCTGCCTACCTGGAAAAGGTGCTGCGCGACCTGTCGCTGTGGGACAAGAAGGACAGCAAGATCATGGCGCTGTCGGGCGGCATGAAGCGCCGCGTGCTGATCGCCAAGGCATTGGCGCACGAGCCGCAGATCCTGTTCCTCGATGAGCCCACCGCCGGCGTCGACGTCGAGCTGCGCCACGACATGTGGCAGATGGTGCGGCGCCTGCGCGAGAACGGCACCACCGTCATCCTCACCACGCACTACATCGAAGAGGCCGAGGACATGGCCGATCGCATCGGCGTGATCAACCACGGCGAGCTGGTCCTGGTCGAGGACAAGGCCACGCTGATGCGCAAGCTCGGCAAGAAGCAGCTGACGCTGCAGTTGCAGGCGCCGCTGGAGACGATCCCGGAAACGCTGTCGTCCTACCCGCTGGAACTGTCCGCCGACGGCACCACGCTGGTCTACACCTTCGACGTGCAGGCACAGGAGACCGGCATCGCCGCGCTGTTGCGACGCCTGCACGACCAGGGCATCGACTTCCGCGACCTGCATTCGAGCGAGAGTTCGCTGGAGGAGATCTTCGTCAGCCTGGTGCGCCAGGGCCGGGAGGCACGGGCATGAACTTCCATGCGATCCGCGCCATCTACCGCTTCGAGATGGCCCGCACCTTCCGCACGCTGATGGAGAGCATCGTCTCGCCGGTGCTGTCGACCTCCCTTTACTTCGTCGTGTTCGGCGCGGCGATCGGCGCGCGCATGGGCGAGGTCGACGGCGTCAGCTACGGCGCCTTCATCATCCCGGGCCTGATCATGCTGTCGCTGTTGAGCGAGAGCATTTCCAATGCGTCCTTCGGCATCTACATGCCCAAGTGGGCCGGGACCATCTACGAGCTGCTGTCGGCGCCGGTGTCGGCGTTCGAGATAATCATCGGCTATGTCGGTGCGGCGGCGACCAAGTCGCTGATGCTGGGTACGCTGATCCTGGTGACCGCGCGCTTCTTCGTTCCCTACGAGATCGCCCATCCCTTGTGGATGCTGTGCTTCCTACTGCTGACCGCGGTGACCTTCAGCCTGTTCGGTTTCATCATCGGCCTGTGGGCAGACAGCTTCCAGCGGTTGCAGCTCGTGCCGCTGATGATCGTCACCCCGCTGACCTTCCTCGGCGGCGCGTTCTATTCGATCAACATGCTGCCGCCGATCTGGCAGAAGATCGCGCTGTTCAACCCGGTCGTGTACCTGGTCAGCGGTTTCCGCTGGAGCTTCTACGGCATCTCCGACGTCAACGTCGGCATCAGCGCGGCGGCGATCCTGGGCTTCCTGGCGCTGTGCCTGGCGATCGTGTGGTGGATCTTCCGCACCGGCTGGAAACTGAAGAACTAGGACGCCATGCTTTGTCATCCCGAGCGTAGCGAGGGATCTGTTTTCCGCGGCGCAACAGCAGGTCCCTCGCTGCGCTCGGGACGACATTGGAGGCCTAGGTCCGCGGAGACCCGATCTCACGCCTGAGCCAGCTGTCGATCATGCTCTTCTCGTAGCGCAGATAGTCGCTGTCCGAGACCGGGCTGGAGCCCATCATGAATCCGGTGTCGCTGATCTTGCGCTCGCCTTCGGCAATCACCCGGCCGTCGGCGTCGGTATGGCGGAAGGTCACCTTCATCCGAGGCGGATAGTAGTCGCGGATGATGCGCGTGTCGTCGAGGTCCGGGCCGTGCCAGGGCTCGTAGGAACCGGCCCGGCGGATGTCGAGGATGTCGACCTCCAGGCGCTGGCCAGGCAGCAGGCGCTTCTCGGCGCTCTTGCGCATGTGCTCGGCCAGTTGTTCGACCCAGTTGCCGCGACGGGCTTCGTAGCGATTGGCGCTGTAGCGGATGTCGCTGAACTTGGACGGATCTTCCCAGCGCACGCTGACCGGGCCCTGCTCGGGCAGGGCGCGCGGCGCATCGGGGTCGGTGACGTTGCGTGTGCGCGCATCGACGGGCGCGCTTGCGCTGACGATTGCCAGCGCGATGGCGATGAGGGCGGGCCGCAGGTTCATGGCAGGCTCCGGAGGGGTACCGGTCTGGTACGAGCCCATTGTCCGCCTGCCCCTGTGCAGCCGCCATGGGCGGCGCGGAGGTCGTACAGCGGCGGTTTCTGAAGGTCGAAGGTCGTGCCGGACCAGATCAGTTCAGGTCAGGAACCAGGCCTCGATCGCGCCCTTCATCTTCATCGTCATCGGATTGCCGTGGCGGTCGAGCGATTTGCCGACCGGCAGCCGCACCCAGCCTTCGCTGATGCAGTACTCCTCGACATTGGTGCGCTCCACGCCGTTGACTTTGATGCCGACGCCGCGCTCGAGCAGGGCTTCGTTGTAGTGCGGGCTGCGCGGGTCGTTGGAGAGGCGGTCGGGCGGGGTGGTGTCGGTCATGGTGTCGTCGTGCTCGGTAATGGCTGCTGCCGCGGCGACCTGGCGCCGCGGGGCCACAAGGATACCGGGTAGGAGCGAGCTTGCTCGCGAACCTGGCCTGGCCGAGTCGATTGGGGGATATCGCGAGCAAGCTCGCTCCTACAGCTATTTGAGGACGTAGCCGGCCAGGCGCCAGGTCCCGTCCTCGTCCTGCCGGAACGAGATCAGCTCGTGCCCGGTGCGGTTGCCCGAGAACTGGGTGTCGAACTCGACGTTGGCGTAGGTGCCGGCCGGGAGCTGCTCGGTGCCGGCGGTCGAATGGCGGCTCACCAGGGTCCAGCGTCGCGCTGTCGTCGCTCCCAGGGGCTTGCGCTGGGCGGCGAGGGAGTCGCTGAACTTCTTGCGGTCGACGCTGCGCTTGGCCACGGTCGAAGCGCCGTCCCAGACCTCGCCGGCGCGGCCGGCGTCGATCAGTTGCGCTGCCTGGATCGCGGCGGTGGCCAGGCTGTTGGGGTCGATGTCACGCGCGGCTGCCGCGCGTGGGGCAGCCTGCTGCGCCAGCGCCGGGATCAACACGGCTGTGAGGACCAGGCAGGCCAGGGCGTGGACTTTCCTCAGGGCGGTCATCGGGGGGACTCCGGACGGGACGGGCGGAGTATGCCCAAGCGCCGATGAGGCGCCGTGAAGCTCGCGCAAGAGTGTCACGGATGCTCGCCGCGGCCCTGCAGCTTGGCCACGTGGATGACGGCGCGGACCTTGTCGCGGTCGGTGTGGCGGGAGATGGCGACGGCGCCCAGGGCGATGGCGCGCTCGCGCAGCTCGGCCGGGACGTCGTAATGGGCCCCGGAGGTCTTGTCCTGGAACGCTCGCCTGGGGATGTCGAGTTGGGCGGCCATGGCGTGCAGCTCGTCCAGGGTGTCGGCCATCAGGTGCGCCCAGCGCCGGCCGCGCCAAAGATGAACAGCGTCGTCCACGTAGACGGTCATGGCAGGCAATCCGGGGTCATCTGGGGCCTCTGGGGGGCGGGCTCGGGGGCTATCTGAACAAAATTGCATCCATGCCATTGCTTTGCGGGGCAATAGCGTCTAACGTTTGCCGCGCTGAGTTAGCCAAGGGTCACCGTGAATGTGGCCCGATGTAGATCAAGATTCACTCCATCGTTGCACCTCGTTTTCTCCTTGCAACCAGCCTCACGCCGCGAAAGCGGCAATTCACCATGTTCCAAGGAGTAAACAAAATGTCGAACCGTGAAACCGGTACCGTCAAGTGGTTCAACGATGCCAAGGGCTTCGGCTTCATCAGCCGCGAGAACGGCGAGGACGTGTTCGTCCACTTCCGTTCGATCCAGGGCTCGGGCTTCAAGTCCCTGCAGGAAGGCCAGAAGGTCACCTTCACCGTCGTCCAGGGCCAGAAGGGCCTGCAGGCCGACGCCGTGCAGGCGGTCTGAGTCTGACATCGTCGCGGCGCTAACGCGCTGACGAAGGAAAAACCCGGCTTCGGCCGGGTTTTTTTTTGCGCTCGTGTCGGGCTTCGGCCCGGCGGACGACGCTTCGGCGTGTCGTTGCATGGTCTTCGGCGGCCCTCACCCCAACCCCTCTCCCGCAAGCGGGAGAGGGGCTCCCACAGTTACTGAAAGACCGTCATCCCCGCGAAGGCGGGGACCCAGTGTCGTTGCTCCATGCCCGTCATTCCCGCGAAGGCGGGAACCCAGTGACTCTGCCCCGGGTCACCCAGGATCCTTGCAGGTCGCCGCAGCGTCGACATGCGCCGCATCGGCGCCCCACGGACAGACTATGCGGTCCAGCGCCAGGCCCGAGCGGGAATTGCTGAGGAAGACGATTCCGTCGCGTTGCTCCGGCCGCATCAGGAACCGGGCCCGGAATCCGGCCTGGTTGCGACCATCGTGACCCACCGCGGTGCTGCCATCGCCCAGCCGCTCGATGAAATGACCCAGCCCGTAAACGGCGTCGTCCGGCGCGCGCTGCGTGGTGAGAACCGCCGGTTCGCGCAGCTGCGCCAGTTCTTCGCCAGATAGCGGGCCATTCGATTCGCCATCGTCGTCAACCATCCCGGCGATCATCCATTTCGCGAAGTCGTTGACGGTGGTGGTCAGCGTCGATGGCGCCTGCTCGACGTAGTAGCGCACCGGCACCGGATTGCCGTCGTCGCCATGGCCCTGCGCCGCATGGGCCATGATCGCCGGTGTCATCGCCACGCTGGTGTGGCTCATGTGCAGTGGCTGGAACACCAGTTCATCGGCAAGTGCGGAGTACCTGCGCTTGGTGGTGCGTTCGATCGCCAGCTGCATCAACGTGTAACCGCCGCCGGAGTACTGGAAGCGGTCGCCTGCCGGCGCGAACAGCTCCACCGCTCCGCGCCCGTTGGTCTTGCCGGCCAGGGATGCTTCCAGCGTCGGCAACTCCTTGAAGTCGAGCCAGCCCTGGTAACCGCCGAGCGTGGTTCCGGCGGTGTGCGAGAGCAGGTGGCGGAAGGTGATGGCGTGGTAGTCGAACGCGCTGGCGGCAAGCGGCCACGACGACAGCGTGTCGGCGACTGGCTCGTCGAGTGCGATCACATCCTCATCGACCAGGCGCATCGCCACCCAGGCCGCCACCGGCTTCGACAACGAGGCCGCGGAAAAGACGGTATCGGGCGTGACCGCCACGTTGCCGTCGTGGTCGGCATAACCGAATCCCTTCGCGTATACCAGTTCGCCATCGACGAGCAGTCCGACGGCGACACCTTTGACGTTGGCGGACTTCATGATCGCCGGCACTTCGCGCTCGATGACCGCGGCGAATGGCGGAAGCGGTGGCGCGCCTTTGGCCGCGAAGGCCTGCGCACCGGTCGTAGCCGAGCCAACCATTGCCAGCAGCGTGGCGCCGGCTCTCGTGATGCGGGTCCTGCGCGGTTCGTTGGACATGCTTCCTGCCTCCGTGGGATGGCCGCGCGGTTTCATGCGGCGCCAGCTGGGATGCAGGGGTTGGACGATGGGTTTACCGCTGTGGCGCGTTTCACGCCACAACGGTCCATGGCCCTGGCGGCCTACCAACCAAAGCCCAGGCCAACGCCCGCGGAGCTTTCCGAGTCGCTGAAAGCTCCGCCTAGCGAAAGTGTCGCGCGGGAGTTGAGCGCGCGTTGGTAGCCGAGCGCCAGCGCCTGCTCGTTGCCCTGGACGCCGGCACCGACGGCGACCCGGTTGCGGGTATGGACGCCGGCCGCGGATGAAGCCATCTGAACCATCGCGGCGGTCATCGCGCCGGCACGGTCGACGCGGCGGTCAAGCCGGTTGAAGCCTTGGTTCGTGTCCGCGCGCAGGTCGTCGATGGCGGCCATCGGGACGGCAAGCGCCTGGTTGACGCGGGCATCGGTGTAGCCGTTGGCGGAGGCCAGCGTGCGCGAGTCGCCGGCGTCGGCATGCGCGTAGGCCGCTTCGCGCGTGGCGATGTCGCCCGAGTCGGCGTGGGCCGTAGCAGTGGAGAGGGTGGCGGCGTCGCCGGCGTCGGCACGCGCTTGTGCCAGGCCCAGTGTCGCCGATCCCACGCCTTCGATGCGGCTGTCGGTGTATCTGTTGGCGGCGCCCAGCGTCGCCGCGTCACCTGCATCTGCGTGCGCGTTGGCGGCGCTGAGCGTTGCGGCATCACCGGCGTCGGCATGGGCGTTGGCCGTGGCCAAGGTTGCCGTGTTGGTTGCCTGCAACTGGCCCAGGTTCACCGCATCCGCTGTCTGCGTGCCAGCGGCCACGTTGACGATCTGACGCTCGTTGCCGGCGGCGCCCACCGAAACGGAACTGGCGCGGTCGCCAATCGAACCGCCACCCAGTGCCACGGCATTGGCCGCAGTCGCGTGCGCGTTGTCGCCGATGGCGATCGACCGGTTTGCGGATGCGGCCGAGTTCTGTCCGAACGCGATGGCGCCGGTACCACCGGCGATTGCGCCGAAACCGAAGGCGGTTGCGCCGGTGGCGTGGGCGCTGCTGAAGGTGCCAATGGCTACAGCGTTGGCTTCGTCCGCCACGGCGCCGGCGCCAAAAGCCGTGGAAAAGTCCGCGCTGGCTTCGGCCGCATTGCCTCCCGCGCTGGCGAACGCGCCCGAGGCGATGGCGCCGCTGCCCATCGCACTTGCCCCCTGTCCTGTAGCCTGGCTGCCTGAGCCCACGGCCACGGACTGCTCGCCATTGGCGACGCTGCCCGCGCCCAGCGCCGTGGCGCTGATGCCGGCCGCGCTGGCATTGGCCCCTACCGCGACGGCGTCATCGCCGCCGGCGCTTGCGCCGGTGCCGCACGCCGTGGCGGCGCTTCCCGATGCCGAGGCCCCGCCGGTGCCGGTGGCACCGAGTCCGTCGTCGAGCACGCAGCTGTCGCCAGCCCATGCCGAGGCCGAAACGGCCAAACCCATCGACAGCGCTGCCGACAGCAAGGATTTGTTCGAGATCTTCATCTGTTTCCCCTGATTGGTTCTAATGCGACGGACCCATGCGGGTCCGTCGTCTTCAATGGCAATGGATTACGGCGTGACCGTGAGTTGGATGCCGACGGCGACCTTCGGCTGTGCCGGGTCGTTGCTGGCCACGCAGACGTGACCGGCATGGCTGCCGGCTGCGAGCGCCGAAGTGTTGAGCTGCACCTGTACGTCCTGGCTCTTTCCGGGTGTGAGCGTGCCAAGTGCCACTGTCGGTGCGCCGATCCACGCCGCGCCGCATTGCTGGGCGGCGGTCATCGACCAGGCCAGGCCAGCGACGCCGGTACCTGCTTCCCAGGTGCCAGTGCCATCGTTGCCCGGGCTGATGGAGCCGGACACGTTGTCGCCGGTATTGGAGCCATACCAGACCCAGCGATTGGCGAAGGAGGTACGCGCGTACACCACCAGCCAGTAGCGTCCGGGCGCGAGCGAGACATCCTGGCCTGCAGCGGCAAGATCGAGGGTGACGTTGCCGTCATCGATCGCGACGCCAGGTGCAGTGGGTGTGGCGGTGTAGCTCCATAGCGCCAGCTGCGGCGAGGTTTGCGGATTGCCCTCCGGTCTGCCGCCGGCATCGCGGTAGACCTGCCAGGTGAGGTGACTTGCCGTCGTTGCCAACTGACCACTGACGGCGAACCCTTCACTGGACAGGCGCGTGATCCGAGTGTTGTTGGCGCTGACCGTGAAGTTGTCGGATGCGAACTGGCCAGGACGTCCCGCCGTCACAGGGTCGGTGTAGAACGTGGAACGAAAACCGCTGGTCACTTCGCCTGCTGCGGCGTCGTGGATCGTCGACGAACCGCTGCCGGTGTTGTCCAGCTGGAACTGCAGGCGCGCGCCGCCGATGCTGCTTATGCGCAGCTTCGCCATGGTGTTGCTGCCGGCGGGAACACTCAGCGAGACCCGTGCCGGAGCAAGTGCGATGCGTGGCGGCGGAGCCGACACGGCCACGGGCAACCGCAGGGTCGGCTGGTTGGCCGTACCGACCGACTGCGGCGTGAGCACCACGGTGCCGAAGTTCCACGAGCCGTTGGCCGGCAGCGACGTGGCGTTGATGGTGATCTTCACCGCCTTCGACTCGCCCGGGCGGATCGTGAACAACGCTGGCGATGCGGTTCCGGCAATGCCCTGCAGCTTCACCGTCCAGGCTTGGCGAACCGATTGCGTGCTGCGGAACACGCGGGTGAACACGCAACGCTCCACGCACGCGGCCTTGGCCAGGCTGGGCAGGTTCAGCGCGGAGACGTCACCGCGTTGAGCCGGGTTGGCATTGAGGAAATTGGCGGTGGTCTCGTTGAGCACCAGGCCCGCACGCAGTGCCTGGTCGACCTGGATGCGCCCGCCGCCCCGGTCGAACGGCGTACCCGGCGTGACCGAATCCTCCTTGTAGACCTCCTGGGAGGCCGTCATGAGCAGCGCCGACTTGATCTCGGGCACCTTCCATGTCGGCCGTGCCTGACGCAGCAGACCGGCTGCGCCGGCGTGGTGGGGCGATGCCATCGAGGTGCCGTTGATCACGGCCACGACGTCTTCGAATCCGGTGATCGTCGTGCCCGAGTAGGCCGCCAGGACGCTCACGCCCGGCGCGGTCACGTCAGGCTTGACCAGGTCGAACGTGCCGGCCGGCCCACGCGAGCTGAAATCGCCCAGGACATCGTGCAGGTTCGGGATCGGCACGGGCGGGTAGCCGATACCCGCGGTGGCGGCATTGGCATTGCCGCGTGCGAAGTCGCGCACGGCATCCGCGTCACCCTGACTCATTGCGAACGCGGGAATCGTCACGCCAGGAACCGACGGCGTGAGTTTGCCGACGCGATCGTTGGCGATGATCACCGCCACCGCCCCTGCCGCGGCGGCGTTGGTGCCCTTGATCGTGAACGGACACCCGCCGCGGCGAACCACCGCGATGGCGCCACGTAAGGCGTCGGCCGGGAAGGCCGCGCAGCCGTCGTCGCTGCCGTCGATGCGGTCGCTGATGCGCAACGGCGTCGAGTTCGGCAGCGCCTGCACGAACTCGGTGCCGCCGGTGCCTTCGGTCAGTGGCACGATGCGCAGTGCTTCGACGACTTTCCCGGGTCCCGTGACCTGCAACAGGAAACCATAGTCGCCACGCCCGTGTTGCGCGGCGGCGGTCGAACCCGTCCACGGCTCCAGGTGACCCAGCGAGTTGGCGGCCGGGCCGCTGTTGCCGGCCGAGGTTGCCACGTAGATGCCCGCGTCGGTGGCGCTGAGGAAGGCCAGCGACACGGCCTCGCTCCACGGCTGCGAACCGCCGCCGATGGAGAAGTTGATGACGTCCACGCCATCGCCGATGGCCTGGTCGACCGCGGCCACCGACGACACGTTCGGGCACAGGCCGCGACCGGTGGCGATATTGGTGTAGCACACGTCGTAGGCGACGATGTTGGCCCGAGGCGCGACGCCGGAGATCTTCACCTCGCGGCCGCGGAACTGCACCGTGCGGACGTTGCCGGCCGCGGTTGATGCGGTATGGCTGCCGTGACCGCTGGTGTCGCCGAATCCGGGCTCCTCGCGGTAGCCGGGATTGGCGCAGGCGTCTCCGGGCGTCTGGCAGACGAAGTCGTAGCCGCCGATCAGCTTGCTGTTGCAGCGCCCCTTGTCCACGCCGTCGGCGGTGCAGCTACCAAGGTAGTTGCCGTTGCCGCGCGGATTGACGTGGGTGTAGCCGGTTTCGTCAGTGGCGGCGAACGATGGGCTGCCGAAGTTGATGCCCGAGTCGATGATGCCGAACACGATGCCTTCGCCCTTCACCGGGCTGGACGGCGCGTTCCACAGTTGCGACGCGCCGATCAGGGTCGGGCCTACGTCCGTGTCCTGCTCGTACTCGCGGTATTCCTCGACCAGCCGCACTTCGGGCAGCGCGCGGACGGTTGCCGCTTCGGCGTCGGTCATCCGCGCCACCACGCCGTTGAGTGCGTGCGTCATGCGCCTCTCCACGTCCAGGCGATGCCCGATGCTGGCGAAGATGCGCGATTCGTTCTGGCTCTGCTGGCTTTCCAGGTGGCGCACGTACGCCTTGGCAGCGCTGCCGCCAACGTCCATGCGAGCGCCCGTCTGCGCGGCGCCGGTCGGTGTGCGACGTTGCAGGCGCGATGGCGCCGGCAAGCCCTGCAACTCGCCCTTGTAGCTGGCCAGGGGCGCATCGCGATACACCACGATGAACCTGCGTGGCGCGTGTTCGATGCCGCTATTGGATGTACTGGCGGATGTGGCGCCCAGTGCGGTCGCCACGAAGGCAGCCAGACCGCACACGGCTGCACCTATCGACCATGGAATCAGTCGTTTCGACATGCAGGAGTTCCCATTTCAGTGAACGACAACGTCAGCGTCGCCGTGGATGCACGACGCACGGATGGAGAGTTGTGTGGAGTTCCCTGTCGCGGCTGTCCCTCAGCCGTCGGCATCGCCTGTCTTCCCCAAGAGTGGGCGCGCAACAACGATTCCAGAGACGGCTCCAGCGCCCCAGTGCCATCCAGATGCGAAAGGCGACGATCGCTTTTGCTGCGCGAGCCCGGGAATTTCTCAGACACGGGCGTGCGGCTTCCGCCCAGGCAGAAACGGCGCTATTGCCGACGAAATGGCCGCGCGCGTACACGCGCCACGGAATCGTGAGTTGTCCGAAGGTGGCGGACCCGATCCTCTACGGTGGCTAGCGAGAGGGCAGGTGGCGTGGGACCTTGTCCCGGAGTATGCGGATCAGGTCTGGATCCATGAACTCGTAGTTGTCCGGGATCTCCAGGCAGATCACCCGCTTGTTGGCCAGGTGGCGCTTGAAGGTGGCCGCAAGCTTGCTGCGATGCGCGCGCTCCATCACGAAGATGATGTCCGCCCACTCCAGCAGTTCCGGCGTCAGCGGATTCTCCGCGCCGTGGTTCAGCCCGGCCGAAGACGTCTCGATGCCAGGCCAGTCGGCAAAGACCTGTTCGGCCGTCGGGCTGCGCAGCCGGTTCTGGCTGCAGATGAAAAGCACCTTGCGGCTCACGCGCGTGCTCAGGACCTGGCCACCCGCACCATCTTCGCCATCAGATGGTCGATCGCCGAACCGACCGCAGGGCAGCGGCCCATGTGCACCGGCGAGGTCTGGATGATCGAGCTGCGCTTGGCGGTGAGCCAGTGGAAGCGCGCGCGCTGCGGCAGCTGGCCGATGGGGCCGCTGCCGGGGCCGCCGGCGCAGATCACCTCGATCGCGGCCAGGTGGCGACGCACGGTTTCCAGGTCCACCTGCGGATCGATTGCGAGCAGGCGTGCTTCGTCCAGTTCGATGCGCGCTTCCAGGAACTTCGCGCCGGCGCACGACAGGATGATGCCGACGTTGACGAACTCCTCGCGCTCCACGCGCGGGACCACGCGGATCACCGCGTAGTCGTAGGTGTCGTGGCGTTGCGGGTCAGGCGCGTGCATTGACGGCCTCCTCGACGAAGCGCTGGCGCTGCGCCAGGCGTTGCATGAAGTGTTCGACGTAGGCAGCTCGGTGCTCGGCCGGGTCGGCCGGGGTGTCGGCACCCACCAGCCAGGCATCGGGCACCATCGCCATGATCGCGGCGAAGTCCTCGCGCGCCAGCTTCGGGGCCAGCCGCGCGTCGGCGCCGGCGATGTCGTCGGCGCGGGCCAGCAGCACGTGCTCGCGGATCATCGGGAACGCGCTGCCGGCATGGCTCGGCGAGCCGTCCCAGCCGTGATGGAAGTACAGCGCCGCGCCGTGGTCGATCAGCCACGGCTTGCGGTGCCAGATCAGCAGGTTGGGATTGCGGAAGCTTCGGTCGACATTGCTGACGAAGGCATCGAACCAGACCACCTCAGAGGCCAGGGCGCCATCGACCTGCTCGGCGACGGGATCGAAGTTGATCGAGCCGGGCAGATAATCGAGGGCGAGATTGAGTCCGGCGCTGTCGCGGATCAGCTGCTGGATCTCGGGATCGGGCTCGGTGCGGGCCAGCTCCGGATCGAGATCGACGAACACCAGCTCCGGAATCGGCAGCCCCAGCGCGCGCGCGATCTCGCCGGCGACGAGCTCGGCGACCAGCGCCTTGGGCCCTTGCCCGGCACCGCGGAACTTCAATACATACAGGCCGTCGTCGTCACCCTCGATGACGGCAGGCAGCGACCCGCCTTCGCGCAGCGGCGTGACGTAGCGGGCGGCAGTGATGGAACGCAGGGACATGGGCACGGCCAATGAAAAGCCGCGACAGGTTACCTGCAACCCAAGGTCTTGGCGTCGGATGCCTTACCAGGTGTCTTCGAGCATGCGCGGGCGGCAGGCGAGCCAGCCCCCGGTCAGCAGCACCGCCAGGCAGACCAGCAGGAAGGCGAATGGCCACGCCCAGCCGTGCGTCATCTCGTGCAGCAGGCCGAACAGCAACGGACCCAGGCAGCTGAGGCTGTAACCCACGCCCTGCATGAAACCCGACAGCTTGGCCGAGCCGACCTGCGAACGCGTGCGCAGGTTGATCAGCGTCAGCGACAGCGGGAACGTGCTCGGTCCCAGGCCCAGCAGCGCGACCCACAGCAGCGGCGCCGCCATCGGCGCCAGCAGCAGGCCGGCGAATGCGGCGACGTAGGCGACGGCGCACGCGATCACGATCGGATAGGGATTGCTCACCCGCACCGCCACCGCCGGCAACACCAAAGCGCTGATCAGTCCGAGCGTCGAGAACAGCGCGACCATGCTGCCGCCCAGTGCCGGGCTACCGCCGGCCTCGACCAGCAGCTTCGGCAACCAGGTGAACATCGAATAGGTGATCAGCGAGGTCATGCCGAACATCAGCGCCAGCCCCCATGCCACCGGCGAGCGCGACACCCGGCCCGGTGCGGCAGGCTCGGCCAACTCGGGCGCTTCGTCGCCGACCTTCACCGCGCAGTCGTGCGCATGCGCCAGAGCCTGTGCCTGGCGCGAATGGCCATAGCGCTCCATCCACAGCACCGCGATCCACGGCAACGACGCTGCTGCCGCGACCAGCGACCAGCCGCCCAGCGAGGCGCGCCAGCCCACGCTTTGCGCCAGCGGCACGGCCAGCAGCGCCGGCAGGATCGTGCCCAACTGCAGTACCGTGATGTAGAAGGTGCTGACCGTGCCGACGCGGTCGGCGAAATAGCGCTTCACCAGCGGCGGCAGCACCACGTTGCCCATGCCCATGCCCGACAGCGCCACGGCCGAGGTCAGCAGCAGCATCCAGGTATCGCCGACGAAGGCGCGCGCGAGCAGGCCCAGCGTCGCCAGCACCATCGCCAGCAGCGCGGTGCGCTCCAGGCCGAGGCGGTGGGCGATGCCGGGCGTTGCCACGCCGAACACCGCGAATGCCGCGGTCGGCACCATGCCGAGCACGCCGGTCATGGTAGATCCAAAGCCAAGCGTCTGCCCGAGGGTGTCGAGCAGTGGCGTCAGCGAGGTCACCGCCGTGCGCAGGTTGAACGCCGACAGCACGATGCCGGCGAGCACCAGCGTGCGGTCGCGCCACAGCGGGCGCGCGATCGGCAATACGGCGGAGTAAGCAGTCACGTGGAGCACCTGTTCGTGCCTGCGACGACAGGCGGGGGAGGAATGCGAGGTCCCCCGGAACTAAGGGACAGTGGCGAAGGGACAGCGGCGAAGGGACAGCCGTGGCAATGAAAGTGTGCGCGCCGCCTGCGGGCGAAACCAGCCGCGATCGGGCAACGCTGGGTTCCATGGTAATCGCGACCCGCATCGACACGGGCGCTGCGAAGCATGTCGACACATCCGGCAACGTTGCACGCGCACTGAGCTCCTCCCCCGGCTGGCAGGGGGAGGTTGGGAGGGGGTGCGAAGCCGAAGGCGAGTGGAGCCGAGGCAAGGCCCAAGCGCCAGCCCAGCGCCCGGGCCGTTGGTCATGCTGGCCGTAACCGCCCGCCCTGCCTAAGATCGGCGGACTCCATCTGGTTGAGCGTCCATGAAGTTTCCTGCCGTTTCCCTGCTGGCGCTGTCGGTCACCCTGACGTTGGCGCTGGCAGTCCAGCCCGCGTCGGCGGCCAAGCCGACCGCCCCGACCTTCGATCCCAAGCGTCTGTCCAACGACGTCAAGGTGCTGTCCTCCGACGCGTTTGAAGGCCGCGGCCCCGCCACCGAAGGCGAGGTCAAGACCGTCGATTACGTGATCGCGCAGATGAAGGCAGCCGGCCTCGAGCCCGGTGGCGACTTCAAGGACGGCCAGCGCGAATGGACCCAGGCCGTGCCGCTGGCACGCGCGGAGATCACAGGTACGCCTCAGCTGTCGGTGAACGTCGCCGGCAAGGCGCAGGCGCTGACCCAGGGCGAGCAGATCGCCGTGCGCGCCGCGCAGAACGGCGCCACCGCCATCGATATCGCCAATGCACCGCTGGTGTTCGTCGGCTACGGCGTCAAGGCGCCGGAGCGCAACTGGGACGACTTCAAGGGCGTCGACCTCAAGGGCAAGATCGCCGTGGTCCTGATCAACGATCCGGACTTCGAAAGCGGCCAGGGGGATTTCGGCGGCAAGGCCATGACCTACTACGGCCGCTGGACCTACAAGTACGAGGAGGCCGCGCGCCAGGGCGCCCTCGGCCTGCTGATCGTCCACGAGACCGCGCCGGCCTCCTACGGCTGGGCAACGGTGAAGAACTCCAACACCAACACCATGTTCGACGTCGTCCGCGACGACCCGGCCTCGGTCCATCCGACCATGGAAGGCTGGATCCAGCGCGACTTCGCCGCCGCGTTGTTCAAGGGCGCCGGCCAGGACTTCGACGCGCTCAAGGCACAGGCCGCCACGCGAGATTTCAAGCCGGTCGAGCTCAAGGGCGCGACGCTGTCGGCCAGGTACGACGTCAACCGCGAAGTCATCACCTCGCACAACATCGTTGGTCGCATCGACGGCGCCAAGCGTCCGGACGAGACGGTGATCTACAGCGGCCACTGGGACCACCTCGGCGTCGGCCAGCCCGATGCCAAGGGCGACCGCATCTACAACGGCGCGGTCGACAACGCCACCGGTATAGCGGCAATGCTCGAACTCGCGCGCGGCTTCGCCAAGGCACCGGCGCCGGACCGCTCGATCGTGTTCCTGGCCGTGACCGCCGAAGAGAAGGGCCTGCTGGGTTCGGAGTACTACGCCTCCAAGCCGCTGTACCCGCTCGGCAAGACCGTGGCCGTGATCAACATGGACGCGCTCGACCCGCACGGCCCGGCGCGCAACTTCACCACTTCCGGCAGCGCCAAACAGGAGCTGCTGGACGAACTGGTGACCACGGCCCAGCAGTGGAACCTGGCCTACGTGACCGATCCGAAGCCGGAAGCCGGCCACTTCTTCCGCTCCGATCATTTCCCGTTCGCCAAGCGCGGCGTGCCGGCGATCTCGTTCGGTTCCGGCAACGACCTGGTCGACGGTGGCCTGGAAGCTGGCAAGAAGATCGAAGACGCCTACGTCGCCGACCGCTACCACCAGCCGGCCGACCAGTGGGAAGCGAGCTGGACCTTCACCGGCATGGCCCGCGACCTGCAACTGCTGTACACGGTCGGCCACGACCTCGCCGACTCGGACCGCTGGCCGAACTGGGATTCCGCATCGGAGTTCCGCGCGGCGCGTGACGCGACCGCAAACGACCGCAAGTAAGCAAGCGCAAGTAAGCAAGCGCCTTGTCCCCTCTCCCGCTTGCGGGAGAGGGCCAGGGTGAGGGCAGCCCGTAGGAGCGAGCTTGCTCGCGATCACCCCGTCCGCAGCCGCTCGCGAGCAAGCTCGCTCCTACGGCACCTGGCGACGTTGCGATCAACCCAGCTTGCGCGCCGCCGCATACGACAGCAGGTTGCCCAGGCCGGTCATGCCCAGCAGCACGGCGACCACGCCGGGGGTGATCTCGCGCCAGCCGAAGGCTTCGATCAGGGCAAAGCCCAGGCCCAGGGCGACGAACAGGATGCCCCAGCGCAGCGAGGCGTGGCGGCGCTGCTGCGCTTCGGCCTGCACCAGCGAGCGGATCAGCTCTTCCGAGCCGTTGCCGGCGATCAGCTTGGCGCGGGTGCGGGCGTCGACCACGACCTTGATGGCGTAGGTGATGCAGATGAACAGGGTGATCGGGATCAGCAGCTCGAAGTTCATGGCGGCTCTCTTGGCTCGGTGGTCCGGGAAATGCTCCGGGTTCAGGCCATCAGATACGGCCAGGCCAGGACCGGTTGCACCGGCCCGCGCGTAGTCGATTGCAACCATCCCGGCCCTGCGCGTATCCACATAGCCATGACGGATGGATCGCTGTGACACCGGACGACCGCAAGCTGGTCGAGGACGTGCTGGGCAACGTGCCCGGCGCGTTCGAACGGCTCGTGCGCGAGTACCAGGGTCTGTGCTGGCACATCATCCAGCGCATGGTCCGCCAGCCCGAGGACACCCGCGAGCTGTGTCAGGAGGCGTTCCTGCGCGTGCACCAGTGCCTGCACCAGTACCGCGGCGAGAGCGCGCTGAAGTCGTGGATCGGCCAGGTCGCCTATTCGGTGGCCAAGCGCCACCTGGAGAAGCGCCGCATCGCCATCGCCGACAGCGGCGACGATGAGGACGGCCTGTCGCTGCTGGACCAGGTCAGCGACGGCTTCGACCTGGAGGGCGCCTGCGCCGACGCCGAGATCGCCGCCGGCCTGCACGAGGAAATCGAGGCGCTGCCGCCCTTGCAGCGGACCTTGCTGACGCTGTATCACCTGGATGAAGTACCCATCGTCGAGATCGCCCGCATCACCGGTCTCGCCGAAGGCACGATCAAGAGCCATCTGTTCCGGAGCCGGGCGCGCCTGCGTGAGCGCCTGCAGGCCCGGATGGGAGCCATCGCATGAACACACCCGACGACCGCACCTCCCCCGGCAAGCAGCCAGCCGACGCCCAGCGCCTGGAGCGCGAGTGGCAGGCACAGGAGCGCGCCATGGAGCAGGAGCGCCGCGGCGTGCCGCTCGATCCGGCCGACCCACGCGTCGGCGAGTACCGCCTGATCGCCCGCGCGCTGCGTGCCCCGGCGATGGAGCCGGTGCCCTTCGACCTGGCCGAGCAGATATTGCGTCGTGTCGAGGCCGCGCAGACGCTGGGCGAGCGCGTCGAGGGCTGGCTGCTGCGGATCCTCATCGCGGTCCTGGCGGTGGTGGCCGTCGGTGCCGTTGCGATCTACGGGGCAGGCTGGGTATCGGCCTTCGTCGCCCTGTGGCCGCAGCCGTCGCCGCAGGCGACCGGCTGGGCGGGCCTGCTGCTGGGCTGCCTGGGGCTGTCGCTCGCTTGGCAGAAATGGGGTGGGCGTCTGCTGCACCACGACCATGGACACCCTGCCTGACGGCCGTTGCCGACAGACGGTGGCCGACGTACGGTGACCGTTGAACCCGGCGGTTGGCGTTGGCTCTCCCAGCCCGGCCTTCACCCGGGAATGCGAGGCTCGCCATGAACCGTTTCCTCGTCACGGCCGCGCTCGCGGTCGCTGTCTGCACCGCGCTTGCGGCCTGCCAGAAGCAGCCCCCGGAGGAGGCGGCCAATGCGCCGGCCGCCCCGGCAGCCTCCGCTCCCGCTGGAGACGCCGCGGCACCCGCCGCTGCGGCGGCGGCCGTGCCCAAGCCTTCGGCGACCGAGCTCGAACAGCTCGCCGAGCGCCTCGTCACGCAATCGGCCGCGGTCAAGGAAGGCGAAGTCGTGCTCATCAGCGGCCGCTCGCAGGATGCCGAACTGATCGAGAACATCGCCGTGCAGGTGCGCAAGTTGGGTGCCTTCCCGCTGGTGACCTATGGCAGCGACCGCATGTCGCGGCGGTTGTTCTTCGACGTGTCGGACAAGTTCGACGCGCAGACCGACAAGCTCGGCCTGGAGTTGGCCGACATCGCCGATGTCGCCATCGGCCTCAACAACGGCACCAGCGAGAACCTGTTCGAAGGCGCCGATCCCAAGCGGATGGCGGCCCGCGGCAAGGCCGACGAGGCGGTCAGCCAGGCCTTCCTCAACGAAGGCGTGCGGATAGTGGAAGTGGGCAACAACCTCTATCCGACACCATGGCGCGCCGAACGCTACGGCATGACCGAAGCGCAATTGGCTGACGCGTTCTGGAAGGGGCTCAACATCGACTATGCGCAGCTGCAGACCCGCGGCGAGCAGATCAAGGCGGCGATAGCGGCCGGCAACGAAATCCACATCACCAATCCCAATGGCACCGACCTGACGATGCAGGTGAAAAATCGCCGAGTCCTGGTCAGCGACGGCATCATTTCGCCTGACGACCAGAAGGCGGGCGGCCCGTCGTTGGCGGCGTTCCTGCCGGCGGGCGAGGTGTACACCACGCCGGTGCCGGGCACGGCGGCGGGCAAGGTCGTGCACACCCGCACCTACTTCCGCGGCAAGCCCATCGACAACCTGACCCTGACCGTCGAGGGCGGCAAGATCACCTCGATGACCGGCGACGGCCCGGGCTATGCCGGTTTCAAGGCCGAGTACGACGCGGTCGAAGATCCGCGCAAGGACCAGTTCGCCTTCGTCGACTTCGGCATCAACCCGAACGTCACGCTGCCCGCCAACAGCACGATCGGCACGTGGGTGCCGGCCGGTGCGGTCACGGTGGGCACGGGCAGCAACACCTGGGCCGGCGGCGACAACTCGGTGCCGTACGGCGTCATCGCCTTCCTGCCCGGCAGCACGGTCACGCTGGATGGCAAGCCCATCGTCGAGAAGGGCGTGCTGAAGCTCTGATGATTCTGCCCCTCTCCCTGCTTGCGGGGGGAGGTTGGGAGGGGGCGAGGCCGAAGGCCGAGTTGCGAGCAGCAACGTCACCCCTCCCCAACCCTCCCCTGCATTCGCAGGGGAGGGAGCCTTTACCCCTTCACGCACACCACCTGCCGCAACGTGTGCACCACCTCCACCAGCGCTCCCTGCGCCGCCATCACCGCCTCGATGTCCTTGTAGGCGGCCGGCGACTCGTCGATCACGCCCGCGTCCTTGCGGCACTCCACGTGCGCGGTCGCCTCGCGGTGCTGCTTGAGGGTGATCTGCGCACGCGCCGCGGTACGGCTCATGACGCGACCGGCGCCGTGGCTGCAGCTGTGGAAGCTGTCGGCATTGCCCTTGCCGCGGACAATGAAGCTGCGCGCGCCCATGCTGCCGGGAATGATCCCCAGCTCGCCCTCGCGCGCGCTGACCGCACCCTTGCGGGTCACCAATAGCGACTCGCCGTGGTGCTGCTCGCGCTGCACGTAGTTGTGGTGGCAGTTGACCGCCTGCGCATCGAGCTGGAACTTCGGCAGGCGATGGCGCATCTCGTGCAGCACCCGCGCCATCATCGCCTCGCGGTTGGCGCGGGCGTAGTCCTGCGCCCACGACACCGCCTCGACGTAGTCGTCGAACAGCGGCTCGCCCTCGAGGAAGAACGCCAGGTCGCGGTCTGGCAAGTGGAAGCCCAGCACGCGCTTCTCCAGCTGGCGGCGTGCCAGCTCGATGAAGTACGTGCCGACCAGGTTGCCGGTGCCGCGCGAGCCGGAGTGCAGCATCACCCACACCCGATCGGACTCGTCCAGGCAGATCTCGATGAAGTGGTTGCCGCCGCCGAGCGTGCCGGTCTGGCGCTCGACCTTGTCGGGACGGATCTTCGGATGACGCTCGCGGATCCGCGCCAGCCGCGCCATCAGCTGCGACTGCACCAGCTTGCTCTCGATGCTGTCGGGCAGGCGGCGGTGCTCGCCACCGGGACCGTTGCCGACCGGGACGCCGCGTTCGATCGAGCTGCGCAGCTGGGCAAGATCGTCGGGCAGGTCGTCGGCGCGCAGCGTGGTCCGCACCGCGGCCATGCCGCAGCCGATGTCGACGCCGACCGCGGCCGGGATGATGGCGCCGCGCGTGGGCACGACCGAGCCGACGGTGGCGCCGATGCCCAGGTGGACGTCGGGCATCACCGCGACCCACGGCCCGACGAAGGGCAGGGTGGCGATGTTGCGCAGTTGCTGGCGCGCCTGGTCCTCGACCGGCACGCCTCGCACCCAGCCCTTGATCGGCGTGGCCGATCCGGGCGCGTGCAGCAGTTCGTAATCGTGTTGCGTGTTCATGGTTCCTTCCTGTGTATCCAGACTTTCCGGGATCCATGCGGGCGGATCCTTCCGCCCGCATGGAGCTTACTGCTTGATGCTGACCAACTGCTTCAGCACGCCATCCAGGCCACCGAACACCGTCAGCTTGTCGACCTTCTCGGTCACCTTCTCCAGCGCTTCGAGCTCCTTCAGGCGCATCAGCACCGGGCTCTCCTCGATCAGGCGCGCGGTGTTGAGCAGGGAACGCGTGGCGTTCGCCTCCTCGCGACGACGGATCACGTTGGCCTGGGCCGACTTTTCCGCCTGCACGACCGAGTTGAGGATGTCCTTCATCTCGCCCGGCAGGATCACGTCCTTGACGCCGACACCGAGCACCTCGACACCGAGCTCGCCGACCTGGCCGCGCACGTAGCCGAAGATGTCGGCGTCGAGCGAGGCCTTGTCGCCGAGCAGTTCGTCCAGCGTCTTGGCCGAAATCGCCTTGCGCAGGCCGTACTGCAGCTCGCGGTACACGTAGTCGCCGTACTTGGCCACCTTGGTACGCGCGGCCACCGGATCGGTGACGCGGACGCTGGCGGCGAGGTTCACGCGCAGGCTGACCTTGTCGCGGGTCAGCAACTCCTGGCCCGACACTTCCAGCGACTGCACGCGCAGCTCGATGGTCTCGACGCCGACGTTCTTCTGGAAGTTCCAGAAGGCGTAGGCACCGGCGCCCAGCGTGCGCTGCAGACGGCCGTCGACGAACACCAGGCCGGCCGACTCTTCCGGCACGACCAGCGACACCGCGACGCGCTCGAGCGAGCCGAGCTGACGCAGGCGCCTGGCGACGCCGGCATCGACCTGCAGGCTTTCGTCGATCGACACTGCCTGCACTTCGATCGCGACCAGGCCCTTCCAGTACAGCTTGCGGCTGCCCGGTGCGAGCACGTCCTCGAGCTTGCCGTTCTTCAGCACCAGGCCGACCTCGTTCATGCCGAGGTTGGCCAGGACGAAGTGCGCCGACAGCCTGTCGCCGAGCGCTGCGACCAGCACGTCGGTGTCATTGCCGCCGTACTCGCTGCGGGCGATGTTGTGCACGTTGACCTCGACCCGCGCTAACGGGTCGAACCAGCGGTACACGCCCGGCGTGAGCACGCCTTCAAACTGACGGTTGCGATACACCAGGCCGCGCTCGCCGTCTCCGATCACGACCCTCTTGGTCCAGAACATGGGTGTCTCTCCTTGTTGGCTCTGGTGGTCCGATCCGCTTTGATGGCACGCGCGATGGATCGGTTCTCGCGGCGTCATGGAACAAGTTGGAAGCGCCCCTTGACGCCGATGCCGCGAAGCCCGCGCGCTGTCCACGGGGTGGTCGCAGGTCGCGCATGCAGCACGCTGCACGGTGTGACCGGCGACTGGCCCGTCTCGAGGACGTGGGCCCGGCGACACCACCGCTGCGGCGTTCGTTGCACGCCGCGCACGTGGCGCGACGCCTGGCGGAACACCGCACGGGGCGTTTCCTGGTTGGGCTTGCGCCCGGTGTGAACGACGTAACAGGTCGTTTTGGAGCGGGATTCGAACCCGCGACTCTCAGCTCCCTAAGCTGATGCTCTACCCATCTGAGCTATCCAGTGGTGGACGAACCGGAATCGAACCGGTGGCCAACGGCATGGCGCCGCTACTCTCCCTCTGAGCTACCGTCCGCTCGAAGCGCCGTCTCCTGGTTCCCGGCATACGCCACGGCACAGCCGCGCGCACCGGACGGGTGCGACCTTCAAGCCGCGAACCCGTACCGCTGGAAATCCATTCGTCGACGCTTCGCATTGCCGCCTGTCGCCAGGCGCCAATTCATTGGCAATGCATCCCCACCACCCGTGCCGAAGCATCCCGGCACAGCGCTGTTGCGCCTGAGCAGTGTTCCCTTCCTCGGACCAGCATGTCCGGATGCTTCGGGACGCGATGCACCGCGTTAACCGTGTCTCCTTTCGCTTGAACCACTTTGCGAACGGCAAAAAAAACGCCCCCGGGTGCTGGAACCCGAGGGCGTTCGCTTGCCTCGGGAGATCGGGGTGACCGATCTCCCATGTGTCAGGAGGTCAGTCGATGGGACCGGTTTCGTCGCCAATTCGCGGCGACAGCGCGAGCGCGCACAGGCCGTGGCCGTATGGCCGCAGCGCGTGACGCTTTGCAATGTCGAAATTGGATTTCATGACGAGGCGATGATCGGAAGAACGCTCGCAGGGAGCGAAGGGCGCGCACGTTACGCCGGTGATTGAATGAATGCAATACCGCTGGTCGGGGAAGACGAGCGGTCATGCCGCGAGCGGCGTCATCACCCAATCACCGTCATCCCGGCGAACGCCGGGATGACGGTGAGGGTAGTGAAGCACCGCGGGCCTGGTCCGTACCTGCGCCGTGAAGACGGGCCTACTTCAACAACGGCCCCAGCTGCGTCCACACATGATCGCGAAGCTTCGGCTGTGCGCTCGCCACCGGATGCAGGTTGTCGGCCTGGAACGCATTGCGGTCCAGTGCGATCGGTTCCAGCAGGAACGGCAGCAGCGACACGTCGTACTGCTTCGCCAGCGAACTGTAGTTGTCGGCGAAACCCTGCGTGTACTCGCGACCGAGGTTTGGCGGCATGCGCATGCCGATCAGCAGCACCTTGGCACCGGCGTCCTTCGATGCTCGCACCATGCGCTCAAGGTTCGCGCGCGACTGCGCAAGCGGCAGGCCGCGCAGGCCGTCATTGGCGCCCAGCTCGATCACCACCACCGCCGGCCTGGTGCGTTTGATCTCGCTGCCGATGCGGGCCGCACCGCCTGCCGTGGTCTCGCCGCTGATGCTGGCATTGACGACGCGCCAGCCCGGTCGATCCTTGGCGACGCGGTCGGCGGTCAGCGCCACCCAACCCTGCGATGCGGCCAGGCCATAGCCGGCCGAGAGTGAATCGCCCATGACCAGCACCGTGCGCGCCGGTGCCGCCGCGGGCGTGGCGCGCGCGGTCGACTGTGCCAATGCTGGCGTTGCGAGGGCGAGCGCCAGCATGAGGGCGACACCCCATCCGATGGCACATTGAACGCGCCGCCGCGATGCCGCATATCCTTCGTTCATGGCAGCGAATGACTTGGTGAACATCGTGACCCGGGCTCCGGCTGAAAAAGTGATTTCCCCTTCAAGCATAGAGACGATCATGGCCGATTCAATGGAACTGCGCGCCACGCCACCGGCCACGACTTCGGCCACGCTTCAGGTCGAAGGCCTGGGCAAGCGCGTGATGCTGCCCTCGGGCGAGCTCGTCATCCTCGAGGACGTCGGCTTCGAGATCGCGCGGGGCGACACGGTGGCGATCGTGGGCGCCTCCGGTTCGGGCAAGAGCACGTTGTTGTCGCTGCTCGCCGGGCTCGATACCCCCAGCACGGGCCGCGTGGCGCTGGACGGTGAAGTGCTGTCGACGCTCGACGAGGACGGCCGTGCGCGCGTGCGCGGCGAGAAGGTCGGCTTCGTCTTCCAGAACTTCCAGCTGCTGCCGTCGCTGACCGCGATCGAGAACGTGATGCTGCCGCTGGAGCTGCGCGGCGATCGCGAAGTCGAGTCGGCCGCGCGCACGATCCTGGAAAAGGTCGGCCTGGCCCAGCGCCTGGGACACTACCCGCGACAGCTGTCCGGCGGCGAGCAGCAGCGCGTCGCACTGGCGCGCGCGTTCGTGACCCGTCCCGGCCTGCTGTTCGCCGACGAGCCCACCGGCAACCTCGATACCCATACCGGCCAGGCGATCATCGAGCTGCTGTTCGAGCTCAATGCCGATGCCGGCACCACGCTGGTGCTGGTGACCCACGACGAACACCTGGCCTCGCGCTGCAGCCGCATGCTGCGCCTCGACAGCGGCCGCCTGGTGGCGTCATGAGACAGATCGGGCTGGCCTGGCGGCAACTGCGCCGCGACCTCGCCGCCGGCGATGTCCGCATCCTGATCGCCGCGCTCGTGCTGGCGGTGCTGGCGGTGACCGCGGTGGGCTTCGTCACCGACCGCGCAGAACGCGCGTTGGCCATCGAAGCCAACCGGCTGCTCGGCGGCGACGCCGTGGTGCGCGCCGACACGCCGATCACCGGCGTCGTGCGCGAGGCGGCCAACGACCCGCAGCTGCAGCAGACCCAGACGCAGGAGCTGCAGACGATGATCCGCGTCGGCGAGCGTCTGCAGCTCGGCGACCTGCGCGGTCTCGGAGAGGGCTTTCCCCTGCGTGGCAGCTTCCGCATCGCCGACGCCAGTGGCGTCGAACGCGATGCCGGCGCGGTGCCCGCCAAGGGCACCATCTGGATGAGCCGAGCCGGCGCCGACACGCTCGGTGCCCGCCTCGGCGACGAGATCGCCATTGGCGATGCGCAATTCAGGCTGGCTGCGCTGGTGATGCAGGAGCCCGACGCCGCGCTGGATTACTTCAACGTCGCGCCCAAGGTGTTCCTCAATCTGGCTGACGTGCCGTCGACCGGTTTGGTGCAGGAAGGCAGCCGCATCCGCTACCGGCTTGTCATCGCCGGTCCTGCCGCGGCGGTCGAGCGTTTCGTCGCGCGCGCGCGCCCGGCACTCGGTCGCGGCCAGCGCCTGGAGACCATCGCCGATGCGCGCCCGGAGATTCGTTCCGCGCTCGATCGCGCCGGTCGCTTCCTCGGCCTGGCCGCGCTGGTATCGGTGGTGCTGGCGGCGGTCGCGGTGGCGATGGCGGCGCGGCGGCATAGCGAGCGTCACCTGTCCGGCACCGCGGTGATGCGTTGCCTGGGCGCCAGCCAGCGCACGCTGGTCGTGATCCAGGTCGGCGAGCTGGTGATGCTGGGCCTGATCGCCAGCACGGTCGGCGTGCTGCTCGCCTTCGGTCTGCAATGGCTGATCGGTGGCTGGCTCGAGCAGGCGCTGAAGCTGTCGATTCCGCCCGCGGGCCTGCTGCCGGCGTTGCAGGGCTACGGTGTCGGCCTGATCGTGCTGCTCGCCTTCGGTGCACCGCCGGTGCTGGCGCTGCGCCGGGTGCCGGCATTGCGCGTGCTGCGGCGCGACCTCGACCCGACCGAGCCGAGTGCGTGGCTGGTGACCATTGCCGGATTCGCCGGCCTCGCCGCATTGCTGTGGTGGAAGGCAGGTTCTGCAGCGCTGGGGCTGTCGATGCTGCTCGGCATCGCGGCGACGCTGGTCGTGCTCGCGCTGCTGGCGTGGTTGATGATCCTGGTCGTTCGCCGCGTGCGCTCGCGCCTGCGTGGAAGCCTGCGTTACGGGTTGGCCAATGTCAGCCGGCGTGCCGGCGCCAGTATCGCCCAGGTGTCGGCGCTGGGACTGGGGTTGATGGCCCTGCTGCTGCTGACCTTCGTCCGCACCGATCTGCTCGACCGCTGGCAGGTGGCGCTGTCGGCCGATGCGCCCAATCGTTTCATCATCAACGTCCAGGACGACCAGGTCGCCGATGTGCGCGCCTTCATCGCCCGGCAGGGTATCGCCGAACCTGCGCTGTACCCGATGATCCGCGGCCGCCTCGTCTCGCACAACGGCAAGGCCGTCACCGGCGCCGACTACGAGGCGCAGGGCGAACGCGCGCAGCGCCTGGCCGAGCGCGAGTTCAACCTCTCGGTCACCGATCACCTGCGCGAGGACAACCGCATCACCTCCGGCACCTTCTGGGGCCAGCGCAAGCCGGCCAAGCCGGAAGTGTCGGTCGAGGAGGACTTCGCAGAGAGATTGGGCTGGAAGATCGGCGACCGCATCGCCTTCGACATCGCCGGACAACCGTTCGAAGGGACGATCACCAGCCTGCGCAGCGTCGACTGGGAAAGCTTCCGGCCGAACTTCTTCGTCGTCGCCTCGCCCGGTTCGCTCGATGGATTCCCGGCCAGCCACATCACCGCCGTGAGCGTGCCGCCGGCGCGCACGCGCTTCACCGCCGATCTGGTCGGGCGTTTCCCGAACCTGTCGGTGATCGACATCGATGCCGTGCTCAAGCAGGTGCGCAGCACCGCCGACCAGGTGTCGACGGTGGTCGAGGTGGTGTTCGTGTTCTCGCTGGCCGCAGGCCTGCTGGTGCTGATGGCCGCGGTCAGCGCCAGCCAGGACGAGCGTTTGCTGGAAGGCGGCGTGATGCGCGCCATCGGTGGCAGTCGCCGCCAGCTGCGCCTGGCGCAGGCGTCGGAGTTCGCCGCGATCGGGTTGCTGTCAGGCCTGACAGCCGCGATCGCCGCATCGGTGCTCGCCGGCGTGATCGCCACGCGCGTGTTCGACCTGCCGTGGAAGACCGACTGGCGCCTGGCCGCGGCCGCCGCCGCCGCGGGCGTGCTGGCGGCCTTGCTGGCGGGCATGTTCGCGACACGGCGCGTGCTCGACGCGCCGCCGTCGGTGACACTGCGGGAGTTGCAGGACTGAGTGGCGCTCGCTTACTGGAGCATGCCTACTGGAACACCGGTTGCGCCTTGGCGCCGAACCGACGCGGATAGCCACGTTCGCTGGCAACGCGATCGACCTCGTCGGTGGGAAGATCGGGGGCCCCGTACACCGCGTAGGCGATCTCGCCGTCACGCATGCCGATCTGGTGCAGCCGGTAGCGCGGTTGCCCCGCGCCGGTGTTCTCGGGGTAATGCAGGGGCGGCTCGGCGCCGTCCAGATCCAGCTCGCTGTTGTCGACCAGCCCGCCAACGAAGAGCGCGCGCATCTCATTCTCCTTGCCTGAATCTGCAGCCATGGTGCCGCGCAAGGCGTTGATTCGGCATGAAGCTCGGGTGTGATGGCCGTAGCTCGGTGCGCGGCCGCGTAGAATTGCGACATGACATTTGCAAAAACTCACATGGGTGCCCGACATGCGCGCTGAAGGCGACGACGCGGCCCTGCAAGCGCTGCTGCTCCCGTTCGTGGACGGCGTACTGACCTGGCCGGCCACCGGCGGCGCGCTGTTCCTGCGCGCACGTGACGGCTGGCCGCTGCACCAGCGCCCGCTGCCCGGCCTGGTCTGCGAGCAGAGCTTCAAGCCCGAGGCCGAGGCACTCGAGCGCTCCGGGCTCACCTTGGTCGGGGCCAGCGACGAGGGCCGCTATGCGCTCGTGCTGGTGCTGCCGCCACGGCAGCGGGACGAGGCGCGGGCGTTGTTCGCGCGCGCCGTGGCGCAATGCGCCCCCGGCGGTCGCGTGGTGGCCTGCCTGGGCAACAACGAAGGTGCAAAATCGGGAGAAACCGACCTTGCGCGCATCGCCGGCCCGGTTGGAACCCTCTCCAAGCACAAATGCCGCGTGTTCTGGACGGCGCCGCTGGACGGCCCGGCCGATCCGGAGCTGGCGCGGCAATGGCTGCAGGCAGACGCGCCGCGCGCGATCGCCGACGGCCGCTTCCTCAGCCGTCCCGGCCTGTTCGCCTGGGACCGCATCGATCCGGCCTCGCGCCTGCTGGTCGAGCAACTGCCGGTGACCCTGTCGGGCGAGGCCGCCGACCTGGGCGCCGGCTACGGCTACCTCGCCAGCGAACTGCTGGCGCGCTGCCCTGGCATCAGCGCGGTCGACCTGTATGAAGCCGAGGGGCGGGGGCTCGAGCTGGCCCGCGCCAATCTCGCGTCGGCGGCATCGCGCGCCGCGCTGGGATTCCATTGGCATGACGTCACCCGCGGCCTCGACAAGCAGTACGACGTGATCGTCAGCAATCCGCCATTCCACGCGCAGGGTCGCGCCGACCGCCCCGACATCGGTCGCGCCTTCATCTCGGCGGCGGCACAGGCGTTGCGCCCGCGTGGCCAGCTGTGGCTCGTCGCCAATCGCCATCTTCCCTACGAGGAGATGCTCGCCGTGCACTTCGGTGATGTGCGCACGGTGGCGCAGCGCGACGGTTTCAAGGTGATCGCCGCAGTGGCCACGCCGCACGCGGCGCCGGCCGCGCCCGTGGCTGCTGCCGGCAAGGCCAGGAGCAGGAGCAAGACCCGGGAAAGGAACTGGAAATGAAGCTGGTCAAGCTGATTGCCAATCTTGGATACGGCAGCCGCAAGGACGTCAGCGCAATGTTCCGCGAAGGGCGCATCACCGATCCGGCGGGCGAGGTGCTCTACGCCGACGACAAGGTCGGCCACGACGCCATCCGCATCGACGGCGAGCCGCTGGATCCGCCTGCCGACCTGACCCTGATGCTGCACAAGCCGATCGGCTACACCTGTTCGACCAAGGATCCAGGTCGCGTCATCTACGACCTGCTGCCGCCGCGGTTCCGCCTGCGCTCGCCGATCCTGTCGAGCGTCGGCCGGCTCGACCGCGACACTTCGGGAATGCTGCTGATGACCGACGACGGTGCGCTGCTGCACCGGATCGTGTCGCCCAAGGCCAGGCTGGCGAAGGTGTACGAGACCACGCTGGCGCAGGACCTGCGCGGTGACGAAGGTGCGTTGTTCGCCAGCGGCACGCTCGTGCTCGAATCCGAAGACACGCCGCTGGCGCCGGCGCAGCTGCAGGTCACCGACCCGCGCCATGCCGCGCTGACCCTGACCGAAGGGCGCTACCACCAGGTGCGGCGCATGTTCGCCGCGACCGGCAACCACGTCGAAGCGCTGCATCGCAGCCGCATCGGCGGACTCGCACTGGACGGGTTGCCGGCCGGGCAGTGGCGCCTGCTCGATGACGGTGACGTCGCCCGTCTTTTTGGAACGGCGGCATGAGCCTGCTGACGCCGGTGCAGTTCATCCCGGTCGCGGTCCTGTTCGACATGGACGGACTGATGATCGAGAGCGAGCGCGCCCTGCTGCAGTGCTGGCGCGAGACCGCGGACGAACTGGGACTGCAATTCGAAGACTCGCTGTGGCTGTCGTTCGTCGGCCAGTCCGACCGCGCCTGCCACGAGCTGCTGCGCACGCGCCTGGACGAAGACCAGCTGCAGGCCTTGCTGCAGGGATGCCGCACGCGCTACGACGCCCATGTCGAAGCAGGTTTGCCGCTCAAGCCCGGCTTGCTCGAACTGCTGGAGCTGCTGGCGATGCGTGGCATCCCGCGTGCCGTGGTCACCTCGACCCGACGCGAGCGCGCAATGCAGAAGCTGGAACTGTGCGGCCTGCTGCCGCACTTCGTCACGGTCGTCACCGGCAGCGACGTGGTCCACTCCAAACCGGCGCCGGACATCTACCTGCTGGCGGCGGAGCGACTGGGCGTCGCGCCGGAGCATTGCGTAGTGCTGGAAGACTCGGTGCCGGGCGTGCGCGCCGCGCTGGCCGCGGGGATGACGCCGATCCAGGTGCCCGACCTGGTGGTGCCGGATGCGACGGCGCGCGCGCTCGGGCATCGCATTGTCGATTCGCTGATGCATGCGCGCACGCTGATCGAGCCGGCATTGCGCTGACCATCACGTCGTCCCGGCGAACGCCGGGACCCAGGCCCGCACACCTTCAGCCCCATCACCGTCGTCCCGGCGAACGCCGGGACCCGGGCCCGCACACCTTCAGCTCCCTCACCGTCGTCCCGGCGAAAGCCGGGACCCAGGCCCGCACGCCTTCAGCTCCATCACCGTCGTCCCGGCGAAAGCCGGGACCCATTTTGACTTTGCCTCCGCACCTCCGCGAGCCAGGAGCCAACGTCCCTGGATCCCCGCCTTCGCGGGGATGACGAGCAAGGTGGGTCCCGGCTTTCGCCGGGACGACGGTGAGGGGACTGACGGGATACGGGCCTGGATCCCGGCTTTCGCCGGGATGACGGTGTCGGGTGGATGACAGCGTCGGGTGAAAGATGGTTGCGTACGGGGAACCCTACGGCTCCAGCAACCGCCGCCAGCCCTCGATCCCCAGCTTCTCCAGCGTCGCGATATTGCGCTCCACGATCACCTCCGGATCCGGGAACGCCGCCACCGCGCGCTCGACGCTGGCCTCGCGCAGGAGGTGCAACATCGGGTAGGGCGACCGGTTGCTGCAGTTGCCCACATCGTCGAACTCAGTACCCGCGAACTGGTACTGCGGATGGAAGCTCGCGACCTGGATGTGCCCTTCCAGCCCCAGGAACGCGATCACCGAATCGACCTGATCGAGGAAGTCGTTGTACTCGAGGAAATCGCCGAGCACCTGCGGATGGATCAACAGCGTCGTGTCGGTCTGCTCCGGGTCGGTCGCGGCCAGCAGCGCCAGTTCGGAGGCGAGCTCCTCGCGCAGCGCTTCGGGCGTGGTCGCCTCGCTCAGCACGAACCGCACCTGCTGCCTGACGTACACCGCCTTGGCGAACGGGCACAGGTTCAGCCCGATCACCGCGCGCTCCAGCCAGCGCCGCGTCGCGGCGATCGCGTCGTGGTCTTCGCCGCTCATCGCCGCCTCAGTCGCGGAAGTTGTCGAACTGCAGCGGCCGCTCGTACTCGGCGGCCTTGAGCAGGGCGATCGCCGCCTGCAGGTCGTCGCGCTTCTTGCCATTGACGCGCAGCTTGTCGCCGTTGATCTGGCTGTCGACCTTGATCTTGGCATCCTTGAGGGCGCCCTGGATCTTCTTGGCCAATTCGCGCTCGATGCCCTGCTTGACGGTGATCTTCTGCCGCGCGCCAGCCAGGTTGGTCTCGACGTCGCCGAACTCCAGACAGCGCGCATCGATGCCGCGCGCGATCAGGCGCGCACGCAGGATGTCGTTCATCTGCTTGAGCTGGAAGTCGCTGGGGGCCGACTGGCTGATCACCTGATCGTCCAGCTCGAACTTGGCATCGACGCCCTTGAAGTCGAAGCGCGTGCCAAGCTCGCGATTGGCCTGGTCGACGGCATTGGTCAACTCGTGGGTGTCGACTTCGGAAACGACGTCAAAAGAAGGCATGGCCGGCTCCAGCAAAAGGCAAATTCGGGGGCGCAAAGCGTAGCGCAGCCGGCGCCGCCGCGCAGCCACGGCACGCTGCGTTGCGCAGCCCATGCGCTGCGTGACACCTGCCGCGGCTAGACTGGCGACCTCCCTCATGCCCTCGAGAAGCCTGGAAGCGCCATGCTGAAGACGCCCGCCTACGCCGTGCCCGATGCCCGTTCGCCGCTCGCCCCATTCACCATCGAGCGCCGCGAACCCGGTCCGACCGAGGTGCTGATCGAGATCCTCTACTGCGGCGTCTGCCACTCCGACATCCACCAGGCCCGCGACGAGTGGGGCGGTTCGAGTTTCCCGATGGTGCCCGGGCACGAGATCGTCGGCCGGGTCGCCCGCGTCGGCGCGCAGGTGGGCAAGTTCACGGTCGGCGACAACGTCGGCGTGGGCGTGTTCGTCGACTCGTGCCGCAGCTGCGCCAATTGCAAGGCAGGCGAGGAGCAGTTCTGCGAGCAGGGCATGAGCGGTACCTACAACAGCTTCGAGCGCGACCCGCACGACCACCACTTCGACAAGACGCGGCCGACCTATGGCGGCTACTCCACGCGCATCACGGTCGACGAGGCCTATGTGCTGCGGATCCCGCAGTCGATCCCGCTCGATCGCGCCGCACCGCTCCTGTGCGCCGGCATCACCACCTGGTCGCCGCTCAAGCACTTCGGCGTCAAGGCAGGCGACAAGGTGGCCGTGGTCGGCCTGGGCGGACTGGGACACATGGGCGTCAAGCTGGCGGTGGCCCTGGGTGCGGAGGTCACGGTCCTGAGCACGTCGGAGTCCAAGCGCGCCGATGCCCTCGCGCTCGGTGCGAAGGATTTTGCCGCCACGCGCGACGGCACCGTCTTCAAGACACTCGCGCAGCAGTTCGACTACATCCTCGACACCGTCTCCGCCGCGCACGACTACAACGCCTACCTGGAGCTGCTCAAGCTCGACGGCACCATGGTCCTGCTCGGCATCCCCGATGCACCGCAGGCGGTATCGGCCGGAACGCTGATCCGCCGCCGCCGGCGCCTGGCCGGTTCGATGATCGGCGGCATCGCCGAAATTCAGGAGATGCTGGATTTCTGCGCCGAGCATGGCGTCGCCTCCGACATCGAGCTGATCGGCATCGAGCAGGTCAACGAAGCCTACGAGCGGATGCTCAAGGCCGACGTGCGCTACCGCTTCGTGATCGACATCGGCCGCTGGGCGTCGCAGGGCGGTTGATCGTGCACACCGGCCACAGCCCGCGCCAGAAGCATGCCCGCCAGACGCGCGCCATGCTGACCATGCTGGTCGCCGTGGCGCTGTTCGCGATGATGGATGCAGGCCTCAAGCAGTTGTCGGCGCACTACCCGCCGTTCCAGGTCGCCTCGCTGCGCGGCGCGGCTTCGCTGCCGCTGGTGCTGGTGTGGGCGCTGGCCACGGTCGGCGTGGCGCCGCTGATCCGGGTGCGCTGGTCGCTGCACCTGCTGCGCGGCGTTCTGGGCGTGGCGATGATGGCCGCCTTCGTCTACGCGGTGGCGCGGATGCCGCTGTCGACCACGTACTCGATCTTCTTCGTCGCGCCGCTGATCATCACCGCGATGTCGGTGCCGTTCCTGGGCGAGAAAGTCGGGCCGCGGCGCTGGACGGCGATTGCCGTCGGCCTGATCGGCGTGCTGGTGCTGCTGCGGCCCACCGGCGAGGGGCTGGTGAGCCTGGCCGCGCTGGCGGTGCTGGTGGCGGCGCTGATGTACTCGGTCAGCGCGATCACGGTGCGCATCCTCGCCCGCACCGACAGCACCCAGTCGATGATGGTCTGGCTGATGGCGATGATCGCCGTCGGCGCCGGCGTGCTGGCCTGGCCGCAGTGGGTGCCGATCCGCGGCGATGACCTGTGGCTGATCGCCGGGATCGGCGTGGCGGGCGCGCTTGGCCAGTACGCCATTACCGAGGCGTTCCGCATGGGCGAGGCGTCGCTGATCGCGCCGTTGGAGTACACCGCCCTGGTCTGGGGCGTGCTGCTCGATCTCACCCTGTGGGGCGTCCTGCCCGATGCGATCACCTGGCTCGGCGCCGGCATCATCATCGCCAGCGGCCTGTACCTGCTGCGCCGCGAGCGCGTGCACGCGGAAGCCGAACACCCCTGAACAAGTCGCATGTCGTCCCGAGCGCAGCGAGGGACCTGCTGGTTCAGCGCGGAAACTCCACCGCGGAAAACAGATCCCTCGCTACGCTCGGGATGACAAGGCCTTGACGCGGGATGACAAGACCTTGATCAGCGTCGTCTAGTTTTCGGTGCTGGCGTTGAGTGCCGCCGACAGCGCGGTATTGCCGCCTACCAGGTCGGCCCAGCGCACTTCATGGCCGTTGCGACGCCCCTTCTCGACCAGCTTGAGGCCATCGGCATCGATGGTCAGGGTATAGGGACGCTCTTCGATCTGGATTTCGCGACGCAGCGGTTTGTCGAGCTTGGTCGTCATGCGTGACTCCTGCCTTTAGGAAACACCGCGACCCTAACTGTGGGCGGTGATTGCGGTGTGAACGCCTGTGGACCCGCGCTATGGCGCCTGGCCGCGGGTGTCATCGGCGCGTGAAGAACAACGGGCCCGTTCGGGGCCCGTTGTCGTTGCTGCCGAACGTGTGCAGTAGAGCGCGGCGCTTAGAAGCGTGCGCCCACGCCGACGCCGAGCACGACCGGATTCAGCTCGGCCTTGCCGACCTTGGCACCGTCGACGGTCACGTCCGGCTGGCCGGTGGTGTCCTGCAGGTAGCGCACGTCGGCGCGCGCAAACCAGGTCGGGGTGATGTTGAGGTCGACGCCGGCGGTGGCCATCGCGCCCTTGGCGGTGTCCACGCCGATGCGCTGGCCGGCCAGCGCGCCGGTCGGCTCGGCCTTCTCGCCATCGACGTTGGCTTCGAAGTAACCCAGCCCGACGAACGGACGCACGGTGCTGGCGGACGTACCGAAATGGTACTGGCCGCTCACCGCGTACGGCTGGCTGTCGATGCTGGCGACCTTGCCGTTGGGCGTGCGCACGCGATTGCCGAACTTGTCCGCCGCGCCCCACGCCTCGACGGCGATGTTGTCGGTGGCGTACCAGCTGGCGCTTAGCGTGGCGGCGCCGTCACCGTCGACGTTGGTGCGGGTGCCGGCGATCTGCGGATTGCTGGTCGGTTCGGCCAGCGCGTAGCCGCCAACCACGGCGAAGCGCTTGCCGCTTGCATCGGTGGTGGCGTCCTGTGCGAAAGCGGCCGGGGCGATGGCGAGAGTGGCCACGACGGCCAGGGTCAAATGACGAAAATGCATCATGGAGAGGACTCCTCATTATTGAGAACGATCTGAGCCTTTGCGGGCTGCCTTGGGGGAAGGCGCGACTACCCTAGCCAGCGATGCATGAACCGTTCTTGCCCTGTGCACGCGCAGCGCGGAACTTTCACGGGAAGCGCGTGTTCACTGGCGTGCGCGCGTAAACACGCGGCGTATGAACTTGCGGTGACGACGCGTCGGCGATCGCCGATTCCTGCGCCATGCGAGCGACATGCGGCAGGGGACATCGCCGCGCGAAAGCTGCAAGATAGGGGCTCCAGCAATCACGGGGGTCGGCCGTGCGCAACTTGTCTTTGCCCGCCGTGCTCATCGCGCTGTCATTGCCGGTTGCGTGCGCACAGGCCGCAGACACGGACGTGGACATGTCCTGCAACATGGACAGTGACTACGACCTGACCATCGACGAGCGCAGCGTCATCCTCACCCGCGACAGCGGCGTGCCCAAGGCGATCGTGATGCGCCAGGGCAAGCTGTTCGTCGATGACCGCTGGGTAACCCTGAGCAGCGCCGATTCGCAGCGCATCGCCGATTTCGAGAAAGGGGCGAGGGCGGCGATGCCCGAAGCACAGGCGATCGGACGCGAGGCGGCCGATATCGCCTTCACCGTGCTGGGCGAAGTCTCGGCGGGTTTCAGCAGCGACCCCAAGGCGGCACAGGCCAAGGTCGAGCAGGCGCGCGCGAAGATCGACACCCACCTTGCGCGCTCGGTCACGGCCACGCGCTTCAACGGTGACGACCTCGGCGAAGGCATCGGCGAGGCGGTGGCCGAGGTGATCCCGAGCATGATCGGCGACATCGTCAGCGGTGCCCTGGGCGCGGCTTTCAGCGGCGATGCCAGTCGCCTCAAGCGACTGGAGAACCTGGACGCGCAGATCGAGGCACGCGTCGAGCCACGGGCCAAGGCGCTGGAGCTGCGCGCCGACGGCCTGTGCCGGCGCATGGTCGAACTCGACCGGATCGACGATGCCCTGGAGTTCCGGTTGGCCAACGGACAACCGCTGAACCTGATGGAGGCCCACCGGCAGCCGCGACCCGACAAGGAGGATGCCAACCCCGAAAGGGATGCCGCGGTCGAGGCGGCCCAGGCCCGGGCGCGTTGACCTGGCAGCGTTGCAGGTCGATACCGTGACGTATGTCGGCTGCTGTTGGCGCAGTCGCCGGCAGGACGCACAATAGGGTTTTCGCGTACTGCCGGACCCCCACACATGGCTGACCTCAAAGAAGCGCGCGTTCCCGACATCGGGGACTACGACGGCGTGCCCGTGATCGAACTGCTGGTTGCCGTCGGCGACACAGTGAAAGTGGACCAGGGACTGGTCACGCTGGAGTCCGACAAGGCGACGCTGGAAGTCCCCGCGCCCTTTGCCGGTGTCGTGCGCGAGCTCAAGGTCAAGATCGGCGACGAACTGTCCGAGGGCAGCGTTGTTGCACTGATCGAACCGTCCGAGGCGAGTGCGGCCGCTGCCGCACCGGCCGAGCTGGCCAAACCCGCCGAGCCGCCGCGCGCCGAACCGGCCGCGCCGTCGCAGCAGGTCAAGACCGCCGAGACCGGCGCCAGGGTCGAACCGGTCGTCGTGCCGGCGCAGGCCGATCGCATCGCCCAGGCATCGATCGACGCGCAGCGCCCGGACACCGACCCCGAAGCGATGCCGCCAAGGACGCCGCCGGTGACCTTCGGTGCCGACGAACTGATGCCCGACAAGGTTCCCTATGCCAGCCCGGCGGTGCGCCTGTATGCACGCGAGCTCGGTGTCGACCTGTCGCATGTCGCCGGCAGCGAGCGCGGTGGACGCATCAGCAAGGACGACGTGTCGAAGTTCGTGAAGGGCGTGATGGCGGGCGGCGCCGCACCAGCGGCAGCCGGGGCGCCGGTCGCGCTGGGCGGCGGCCTCAACCTGCTGCCCTGGCCGAAGATCGATTTCAGCAAGTTCGGCGAGACCGAGACCAAGCCGCTGTCGCGCATCCAGAAGCTGTCGGGTGCGAACCTGTCGCGCAACTGGGCGATGATCCCGCACGTCACCCAGCACGACGACGCCGACATCACCGACCTGGAAGAGCTGCGCGTCGAGCTCAACAAGGAAAATGAAAAGAGCGGCATCAAGCTGACCATGCTCGCCTTCCTGATGAAGGCCTCGGTCTCGGCGATGCAGAAGTACCCGGCCTTCAACGCCTCGCTCGATGCGAGCGGCGAGAACCTGGTGCTGAAGAAGTACTTCCACATCGGTTTCGCCGCCGACACGCCCAACGGCCTGGTCGTGCCGGTCGTGCGCGATGTCGACAAGAAGGGCGTGATCCAGATCGCCCAGGAAACCTCCGAGCTGGCCAGAAAGGCCCGCGACGGCAAGCTCGGCCCGGCCGACATGAGCGGCGGCTGCTTCTCGATCAGTTCGCTCGGTGGCATCGGCGGCACCAAGTTCACCCCGATCGTCAACGCCCCGGAAGTGGCCATCCTCGGTGTTTCGAAGTCGGCGATCCGGCCGGTCTGGGACGGCAAGCAGTTCGCGCCGCGCCTGATCCTGCCGCTGTCGCTGAGCTACGACCACCGCGTCATCGACGGAGCCCTGGCTGCGCGCTTCACCGCACACCTGGCGCAGCTGCTGGCCGACATGCGGCGCGTGCTCTTGTGAGGCCGCGCGCGCTGTACCTGATGGCGAGCCTGCTGGCCGTACAGGCAGCGGCAAGTGCGCACGCCGACGACGTGTGCAACCTCGACCTCGGCCGTGGCTGGCCGCCGGCGACCGAGAACTACGGCTCGGCGGTCGAGGGCCTGTTCGCCGCCGGTGCCAAGCCGACGCTGAGCATGACCCGCCTGCCGGCGCGCAGCGTCGAGAGCGGCGTGCAGCTGTTCGCCGGCGCAGGCGATGGCGACTGGATGCTGCGCTACAGCCAGGCCGATGAACGCATCCAGGTATGGAGTGACGGCAAGCGCGAATTGCGCGTGGGCCAGCAGCCCGACGTGCAGCAGGTGCCGATGCCTGCCGCGCTGGCGCGACGCATGGTCGCCGACTGGCAGCGTGCGCTGAGCACGCAGGTGCCGGCGGACCGCGCCGCGCAGTTCCACGACAACGAAGTGCTGCTCTTCGTCGTCGACGACCTGCGCGTCAGCGGCCTGCAGCCCGGCTGCGGGCCTGCCGGCCAGCTCATGGAACAGGTCGGCCTGCTGATCGAGGCCACCGACGACAGCGACGAAAAGCGCATCAAGCGCTGGCGCAAGCTCGAAGAGAAGCTTGACGAACTGGAACAATCGCTCGCCGGCGCCACCGGTTGAGCGCAGGAGAACTGCATGGCGACCATTGAAGTCAAGGTGCCGGACATCGGCGATTACGACGGCGTGCCGGTGATCGAGTTGCTGGTCGCGGTCGGCGATACGGTGAAGAAGGACCAGGGCCTGGTCACGCTGGAATCGGACAAGGCGACGATGGAAGTGCCGTCGTCGGCCGATGGCGTGGTCAAGGAGATCAAGGTCAAGATCGGCGACAAGGTTGCCGAGGGCGCGGTGATCGCGATCCTCGAAAGCGCTGGCGCCGCCGACGCAAAAGCACCTCTCCCGCCTGCGGGAGAGGTCGCCGCGCGCAGCGCGGCGGGTGAGGGCAAGGCCGATGCGTCTGCCGCGCCCGCGCCCTCACCCCAGCCCTCTCCCGCAAGCGGGAGAGGGAGCGAAGCGCCGAAGGCGGCCGCCGCCAGCGGCCGCAAGGCCGACATCGAATGCCGCATGGTCGTGCTCGGTTCCGGCCCCGGCGGTTACACCGCCGCGTTCCGCGCTGCCGATCTGGGCCTCGACACGGTGCTGATCGAGCGCTACCCCTCGCTCGGTGGCGTCTGCCTCAATGTCGGCTGCATCCCGTCGAAGGCGCTGCTGCATGCCGCCGCGCTGATCGAGGAGGCCGCGCATTCGGCCGACATCGGCATCGACTTCGGCAAGCCGAAGATCGACATCGACAAGCTGCGCGACTTCAAGCAGAACAAGGTCGTCACGCAGTTCACCAAGGGCCTGGCCGGCATGGCCAAGCAGCGCAAGGTGCGCACGGTGCAGGGCTACGGCAAGTTCGTTTCGGCGAACCAGCTGGAGATCACCGGCGACGACGGCAAGACCCAGCTGCTGCGCTTCGAGCAGTGCATCATCGCCGCCGGCTCGCAGGCGGTGAAGCTGCCGAACTTCCCGTGGGACGACCCGCGCGTGATGGATTCCACCGACGCGCTGGAACTGGTCGACGTGCCCAGGAAACTGCTGGTGGTTGGTGGCGGCATCATCGGCCTGGAAATGGCCACGGTGTACAAGGCGCTCGGCAGCGAAGTGACCGTGGTCGAGTTCATGGAACAGCTGATGCCGGGTACCGACAAGGACCTGGTCAGGCCGCTCGCCGATCGCCTGAAGAAGCAGGGCGTGGCCGTGCACCTCAAGGCCAAGGCGACCACCGTCGAAGCGTCCAAGCAGGGCATCACCGTCTCGTTCGAAGGCGATGCCGCGCCGGCGGCGATGACGTTCGACCGCGTGCTGGTTGCGGTCGGTCGCTCGCCCAACGGCGGCAAGATCGACGCCGACAAGGCCGGTGTGCAGGTCACCGACCGCGGTTTCATCCCGGTCGACCGGCAGATGCGCACCAACGTCCCGCACATCTTCGCCATCGGCGACCTCGTCGGCCAGCCGATGCTGGCGCACAAGGCCACGCACGAAGGCAAGCTGGCGGCCGAAGTGGCCGCCGGCGAGAAGCGCGAGTGGGTGGCGCGGGTGGTTCCTTCGGTGGCCTACACCGATCCGGAAATCGCCTGGGTCGGCGTGACCGAGACCGAAGCCAAGGCCAAGGGCCTGGAGATTGGCGTTGGCAAGTTTCCGTGGGCTGCTTCGGCGCGCGCGGTCGGCATCGGTCGCAGCGAAGGCTTCACCAAGCTGATCTTCGACGAGAAGACCCATCGCATCATCGGCGGGGGCATCGTCGGCGTGCATGCCGGCGACCTGATCACCGAAGTGGCACTGGCGATCGAGATGGGCGCCGAAGCGTCCGACATCGGCCACACGATCCACCCGCACCCGACCTTGAGCGAATCGGTCGGCATGGCGGCGGAAGTGTACGAAGGCACGATCACCGATCTGTATATCCCGAAGAAGAAGTAACGATCGGGCGCAACGCACGGCGTGATGGCGTGAACGTCCACTCACCGTCGTCCCGGCGAAAGCCGGGACCCATTTGCCCTTGATGTCGCTCGAAAGTCGCTGGGTTCCCGCCTTCGCGGGAATGACGGCGCGATGTTGCCCGTGCCCGTCATCTGCCCGTACACCGTCATCCCCGCGAAGGCGGGGATCCATGGACGTTGCCCCTATGCCGTCATCCCCGCGAAGGCGGGGACCCAGTGGCGTTGGCTCTTTGCCTCGCCGGCAAGGTCAAAATGGATCCCGGCCTCGCCGGGATGACGGTGAGGGCCGGGCGACGGTGAGGGCAGGACGACGGGCCCGGACAAGGCGAAGCCCCGGTAGGGAGACCGGGGCTTCGGAGTGCCCGCCGTAGCTTGCTTTGACGAGGAGTAGAGACTGGGCGGGCGATCGGTAGATGGGACCGGCGGAATCGGGAAAGGTTCCGCCGAAGCTGTGCCGCCTGAGCCGGCTCGCAACCTGACTGCGGCCTCAGACGCTCATGGCCGCGGCGGCCCCGTGCCGATCACGGCTCCGGCGCTGCTCGATCCGCTTCCAGATCTTCTCGTGGAAGTGGAAAGCCACCGTGTTGCAGGCCGGCTCGACCAGGGCGAGGGCGCCGCCGACCCAGACGCTGCCCGTCATCAGATAGCCAACCATGAATGCGACCGTGAAGTGGACCGCGGCGAAGCTCAGGGTCTTGGTCATGACACACCCGCTATATGAGAATGATTATCGATTCTGCATGCTGCCGGCGCGGAGTCAAATTCAAAGTTGCACTCGCTTCGATAGGTTAGCGCTATCATCTGCTGGAGGTCCCGCAGCCCTTACCTTTCAGGTAATTGAGCGTGCACACCGGTGCCGGCACGCTGGCCACCATGAAGCCCCCAGGCGCCTTCCGCAGGGCCCTGAACGGGCCGTACGCCCCCACAAACATGACTGGCGGCGGTTGCCGGGAACGCCGGCGACCTCTATACTTTTGCGGCTCTACCGGGCGCTTTGCGCCTGCCCCAGACCGACGAGTCCCGCGTGCACGATCCATTGTCCGCAGGTCGCCGGCTGGCGTCGCGCGCGACTGCCTGGCAGGCCGGCGCGGCAGCGCTGGTCGCGCTGGCCTTCCTCCCCTTCGGGGCGCCTTCGGCGCTGGCGGCGGCGGTCGGCGGTGGCGCGATCGTCGCGGGCAGTGTCGTAGCGGCCCTGATGGCCCTCGGAGGCGGTATACAGCCGGCCGGGATGGCGGTGGGGCGGCTGCTGGCCGGGGTGATGTTGAAGTGGGTGGTGGTGTTTGCAGTATTAACGCTCGGCCTGGCCGGGTTCAAGCTGCCGCCGTTGCCAATGCTGGTGGGAGTGCTTGCGGGAACGCTGGCATTCGTCCTGGCCAACCTTTTGAAACGATAGGTGTCTTTTCGTGAGTGAACAGACCGGTTCGGGCGGCCTGAACGAATACATCCAGCACCACCTCCAGCAGAACTCGGTCGAGTTCTTCGGCGGTGCGTTCCATATCGACACCTGGGCGGTGTCGTTGGTGCTGGGCCTGATCTTCATTACCTGGTTTGGCTACTTCGCGCGCAAGGCCACCTCGGGCGTGCCGGGCAAGGGCCAGGCCTTCGTCGAGCTGATCCTGGAGTTCATCGACGGACAGGTGAAGGACAGCTTCCACGGCGACCGCCGTTCGCTGACCCCGCTGGCGCTGACCATCTTCATGTGGGTCGTGATGATGAACTGCATGGACCTGCTGCCGCTCGACGCGCCGTACACGGCGATCAAGCTGGCCGCCGGCGCCGATGTCGCCCACGGCACCTATTTCCGTTGGGTCCCGACCGCGGACCTCAACACCACGCTCGCCATGTCGGTCGTCGTGTTCTTCCTGATCCTGTGGCATTCGGTGAAGGCCAAGGGCGGCTTCGGCTTCGGCAAGGAGTTGCTGACCGCGCCGTTCCACGCGCACGGCACCGGCACCAAGATCGCGCTGGCACCGGCCAACCTCGGCCTCAACGTCATCGAGTACCTGGTCAAGCCGGTCAGCCTGGCCATGCGACTGTTCGGCAACATGTACGGCGGCGAGCTGGTGTTCATGCTCATCGCCGGCCTGCTCGGCGGCAGCCTGCTGATGTTCGTGCCGGGCGTGCTGTTCAACGCTGCCTGGGCGCTGTTCCACATCCTGATCGTGCTGCTGCAGGCCTTCATCTTCATGATCCTCACCGTCGTCTACATCGCCGGCGCGTACGAGAGTCACTAAGTCGTTTCCGTTTTCGCTTCACCCTTCCGCGCTTTATCTATCCAACCAAAACGTTTCAGTAGGAGAAAACCATGGAATTCATCGCCAGTGTGCAGGGCCTGACCGCTATCGCGATCGGCATGATGGTCGGCCTCGGCGCTATCGGCGCTTGCCTCGGCATCGCGCTGATGGGCTCGAAGTTCCTTGAGTCGGCTGCCCGTCAGCCGGAGCTGGTGCCGATGCTGCAGGGCCGCATGTTCCTGCTGGCCGGCCTGATCGACGCGGCGTTCATCATCGCGCTGGCCGTCGGCCTGCTGTTCGCCTTCGGCAACCCGCTGCTGGGCGAAGTGAAGAATGCTGCTGCTGCCGCCACCGCCGGCGCCGCGCATTAATCAGTTCCTAGTTGTAGAAGCACCGGAGCCGTCCGCACTGCGGACGGCTCTCCCGGGCATCACCGCCCGCAGCGTCCTATCGGAGCTGTCATGAATCTCAACATGACCTTCTTCGGCCAGATGATCACGTTCGCGATCCTCATCTGGTTCACGATGAAGTTCATTTGGCCGCCCCTCAACAAGGCGATCGAAGAACGTCAACACAAGATTGCCGAGGGTCTGGCCGCTGCAGAGCAGAGCCAGAAGAACCTCGCGCAGGCACAGCAGAGCGTCGACGCCGAGCTGCGCACCGCCCGGACCAAGGCCAACGAGATCATCGAGCAGGCGCATCAGCGCGCCAATCAGATCATCGACCAGGCCAAGAACGACGCGATCGCAGAAGCCACCCGCCAGAAGGCAGTGGCCGACGCCGAGATCGCAGCAAGCGCCAATCGCGCCCGTGAGGAGCTGCGCAAGCAGGTCTCCACGCTGGCCGTGACCGGTGCCGAGAAGCTGCTCAAGCGCGAAATCGATGCCAACGCCCACAAGGCGCTGCTCGACGAGCTGGCCGCAGAAATCTGAGCTGAGCGATGACCCAGGCACTGACCCTCGCCCGTCCGTACGCCCGTGCCGCCTTCGCGCTGTCGCGTGAAAGCGGCCGCACTGCCGCATGGTCGCAGGCGCTCGCGTTCGCCGCCCGTGTGGCGGCCGATCCGCAGGCGCAGGCGCTGCTCGGCCATCCGCTGATCAACCCGGTCGACGCCGTCGGCCTGTTGGCGATGGACGGTGCCGAGGACAGCTTCACCCGCTTCCTCGGCCTGCTCGCCGACAACCGCCGCCTCGCCCTGCTGCCGGAAATCACCGGCCTGTTCGAGGAACTGCGCGCCGATGCCGAGCGCGTGGTCAAGGCCAAGGTCACTGCCGCCAGCGAGCTGCCGGCCGCCGAGCTCGACGCCATCAAGGCCGCGCTGGTCAAGCGCTTCGGCCGCAACGTCGAGATCGAGACCGCGGTCGATGCATCGCTGATCGGCGGCGCCGTGATCGACGCCGGCGAAGTGGTCATCGACGGCTCGCTCAAGGGCAAGCTCGCGCGCCTGCAGTCCACGCTGGCGCAATAAACGAATTCATCTGCCCGCTTTCAATTTGCATTTTCCGGGTAAAACCGGATCAAGGGACCTAAACCCATGGCTACCACCCAGCTCAACCCGTCCGAAATCAGTGAACTGATCAAGACCCGCATCGAGAAGGTCAAGCTGACCGCCGAAGCGCGCAACGAAGGCACCGTCACCTCGGTGGCCGACGGCATCGTGCGCATCTACGGTCTGGCCGACGTGATGCAGGGCGAAATGATCGAGTTGCCGAACGAGACCTTCGCACTCGCGCTGAACCTGGAGCGCGACTCGGTCGGCGCCGTGGTCCTGGGCGACTACGAGCACCTGCGCGAGGGCGACGTGGCCAAGACCACCGGCCGCATCCTCGAAGTGCCGGTCGGTCCGGAACTGCTCGGCCGCGTCGTCAACGCGCTGGGCGAGCCGATCGACGGCAAGGGCCCGATCGCCGCTTCGCTGACCGCTCCGGTCGAGCGCGTCGCCCCGGGCGTGATCTGGCGCAAGTCGGTCGACCAGCCGGTGCAGACCGGTTACAAGACCGTCGACGCGATGATCCCGATCGGCCGTGGCCAGCGCGAGCTGATCATCGGCGATCGCCAGACCGGCAAGACCGCCCTGGCGATCGACGCGATCATCAACCAGAAGGGCACCGGCATCAAGTGCGTGTACGTGGCGATCGGCCAGAAGGCCTCGTCCGTCGCCAACGTCGTGCGCAAGCTCGAAGAGAATGGCGCCATGGCGCACACGATCGTCGTGGCCGCCACCGCCTCCGAGTCGGCCGCGATGCAGTACATCAGCGCCTACTCCGGCTGCACCATGGGCGAGTACTTCCTCGACCGCGGCGAAGATGCGCTGATCGTCTACGACGACCTGTCCAAGCAGGCCGTGGCCTACCGCCAGATCTCGCTGCTGCTCAAGCGCCCGCCGGGTCGCGAAGCCTATCCAGGCGACGTGTTCTACCTGCACAGCCGCCTGCTCGAGCGCGCAGCCCGCGTCTCGGAGGAGTACGTCGAGAAGTTCACCGAAGGCAAGGTCACCGGCAAGACCGGTTCGCTGACCGCGCTGCCGATCATCGAGACCCAGGCCGGCGACGTCTCGGCGTTCGTTCCGACCAACGTGATCTCGATCACCGACGGCCAGATCTTCCTCGAGACCGACCTGTTCAACGCCGGCATCCGCCCGGCCGTGAACGCCGGCATCTCGGTGTCGCGCGTGGGTGGTGCGGCCCAGACCAAGATCGTCAAGAAGCTGTCGGGCGGCATCCGCATTGCGCTTGCCCAGTACCGCGAGTTGGCTGCGTTCGCGCAGTTCGCCTCCGACCTGGACGAAGCCACCCGCAAGCAACTCGAGCGCGGCCAGCGCGTCACCGAGCTGATGAAGCAGAAGCAGTACGCGCCGATGTCGATCGCGCTGCAGTCGCTGTCGATCTACGCCGTCAACGAGGGCTACATCGACGACGTGCCGGTCGGCAAGATCCTGGCGTTCGAAGAGGGCCTGCACGCCCACTTCGTCAACACCCAGGGCGAGCTGGTCAACAAGATCAACGCGACCGGCAACTGGAACGACGAGATCGAGGCGACCTTCAAGCAGGGTATCGCCGAGTTCAAGCAGACGGGTTCCTGGTAAGGCGAGAAGCGGGAACAGGGAACAGGGAACAGGGAACGAAACGTAGTCACGGCTGACTTACAGTCGCCTGGGTCTCACGTTCCCCATTCCCCACTCCCGCTTCTTATTCCCGCACTTCAGCAACAAACACAGCGAGCGATACATGGCAGGCGGCCGCGAAATCAAAACCAAGATCAAGAGCGTGCAGAACACCCGCAAGGTGACGCGCGCGCTCGAAATGGTCTCGGCATCCAAGATCCGCAAGGCGCAGGACCGGATGAAGGTCTCGCGTCCGTATGCGCGCGTGATGAAGCAGGTGATCGGTCACCTGGCCCAGGCCAACTCCGACTACCAGCATCCCTACCTGGTCGAGCGCCAGGACGTGAAGCGCGTGGGCTACATCATCGTGTCCTCGGACCGTGGCCTGGCCGGTGGCCTCAACAACAACCTGTTCCGCAAGCTGCTGGGCGAGTTCCGCAAGTGGCAGGAGCAGGGCGTCGAGATCGACGTGGTCACCATCGGCCAGAAGGCCTCGGTGTTCTTCCGTCGCATCAACGTCAACATGGTCGGTTCGGTCACCCACCTGGGCGACCAGCCCAAGCTCGAGCAGCTGGTCGGCGTGATCAAGGTCATGCTGGACGGCTACAGCAGCGGCAACGTCGACCGCGTCTTCATCTGCTACAACGACTTCGTCAACACGATGACCCAGCGCGCGGCGTTCGACCAGCTGCTGCCGCTGCCCGAGTCGGAGACGAAGGTCGCGCACCACGACTGGGATTACATCTACGAGCCCGACGCGGCCAGCGTGCTTGAGCACGTGCTGACCCGCTACGTCGAGTCGCTGGTGTACCAGGCGGTGCTGGAGAACGTCGCTTCCGAGCATGCCGCGCGCATGGTCGCGATGAAGGCCGCCTCCGACAACGCCACCAAGCTGATCGGCACGCTGAACCTGGTCTACAACAAGGCCCGCCAGGCGGCGATCACCCAGGAAATCTCGGAAATCGTCAGCGGCGCCGCCGCGGTCTGACCGCGCCGGCGCAGGCATCACCCAATCACGTGGGCGCGATCGTCGCGACCGCACACCAGCTTTAAAGTTACGAGGAAACCACCATGAGTCAGGGCAAGATCGTTCAGATCATCGGCGCGGTCGTCGACGTCGAGTTCCCGCGCGAGTCCGTGCCGAAGGTGTACGACGCGCTGAAGGTCGACAACACCGAGATCACGCTCGAAGTGCAGCAGCAGCTTGGCGACGGCGTCGTGCGCACCATCGCGCTCGGCTCGACCGACGGCCTCAAGCGCAACCTGGTGGCCAACAACACCGGCAAGGGCATCTCGGTGCCGGTCGGCGCCGGCACCCTGGGCCGCATCATGGACGTGCTGGGTCGCCCGATCGACGAGGCCGGCGAAGTCGCTGCTTCGGCGCATTGGGAAATCCACCGCTCCGCTCCGTCGTACGAGGACCAGGCTTCGGGCAACGACCTGCTGGAAACCGGCATCAAGGTCATCGACCTGATGTGCCCGTTCGCCAAGGGCGGCAAGGTCGGCCTGTTCGGTGGCGCCGGCGTCGGCAAGACCGTCAACATGATGGAACTGATCAACAACATCGCCAAGGCGCACTCGGGTCTGTCCGTGTTCGCCGGCGTGGGTGAGCGTACCCGTGAGGGCAACGACTTCTACCACGAGATGAAGGACTCCAACGTCCTCGACAAGGTGGCGATGGTGTACGGCCAGATGAACGAGCCGCCGGGCAACCGCCTGCGCGTCGCGCTGACCGGCCTGACCATGGCCGAGTACTTCCGCGACGAGAAGGACGCTTCGGGCAAGGGCCGCGACGTGCTGCTGTTCGTCGACAACATCTACCGCTACACCCTGGCCGGTACCGAAGTGTCGGCCCTGCTGGGCCGTATGCCGTCGGCGGTGGGTTACCAGCCGACGCTGGCCGAGGAAATGGGCGTCCTGCAGGAGCGCATCACCTCGACCAAGAGCGGTTCGATCACTTCGATCCAGGCCGTGTACGTGCCCGCGGACGACCTGACCGACCCGTCGCCGGCGACCACCTTCGCCCACCTCGACGCCACCGTCGTGCTTTCGCGAAACATCGCCTCGCTGGGTATCTACCCGGCGGTCGACCCGCTCGACTCGACCTCGCGCCAGCTCGATCCGAACGTGATTGGTCTTGAGCACTACGAAGTCGCGCGCAAGGTCCAGTCGACCCTGCAGAAGTACAAGGAACTGAAGGACATCATCGCGATCCTGGGCATGGACGAGCTGTCGGAAGAAGACAAGCAGGCCGTGTCGCGCGCGCGCAAGATCGAGCGCTTCTTCAGCCAGCCGTTCCACGTCGCCGAAGTCTTCACCGGTTCGCCGGGCAAGTACGTCGCACTGAAGGACACGATCCGCGGCTTCAAGGGCATCGTCGAAGGCGAGTACGACCACCTGCCGGAGCAGGCGTTCTACATGGTCGGCGGCATCGAGGAAGCGGTCGAGAAGGCCAAGAAGATCGCAGGCTGAGTCGAACAGCGGGAACAGGGAATGAAGCGCATCCCTCCGGTTCCTGCCCCGCACCGACGTCAAGCCCGCATTCCCTGTTCCCTGTTCCCCGTTCCCGCATTCGAGTTCTGATATGGCATCCACCATCCGTTGCGACATCGTCAGTGCCGAGCAGGAGATCTTCCACGGCGAAGCCGAGCTCGTGGTCGCCACCGGTGAAATGGGCGAGCTGGGCATCGCGCCCAAGCATGCGCCGCTGATCACCCGCCTCAAGCCGGGCAAGGTCGTGGTGACCCTGCCGGGCGGCGAGCACCTGGACTTCGCCATCTCCGGCGGCATCCTGGAAGTGCAGCCGACCGTCGTGACCGTGCTGGCCGACACCGCCGTGCGCGCCCAGGACATCGATGAAGCCGCTGTCCGCGCCGCCAAGGAAGAAGCCGAACGGATCCTGTCGAAGAAGGATCCGAAGATGAGCATGGAAGAAGCCCAGAGCCAGCTGGCCATGAGCATCGCCCAGCTCAGCGCGCTCGAGCGCCTGCGCAAGAACATGAAGCACTGATCGCCCAGGCGACCTGCTGTTTCTCGACGACGCCGGCCTTGTGCCGGCGTTTGTCGTTGTAGGAGCGAGCTTGCTCGCGAGCAGGCTTCTCCCGCGGATCGTCTGATCGCGAGCAAGCTCGCTCCTACGGGCAAGTCAGCGCTTGTAGACCCAGTGTCGCGACAGCACGAACTGTGCCGCGGCCAGGCCCAGGTCGATGACCGGCTTGGCCAGCCAGGCCCAGTGGAGACCGATCACGCGATCGACATGGGCCACGCCCCAGGTACTGATGATCGTCGTCACCACCCACATGGCGAGGAAGCGCATGAGCTGGCGGCGACCGACGGTGGTGTCGGCGCCGGCAAAGGTGAAGCGGCCATTGAGCCAGAAGCCGAGCAACGCTCCGCCGATGCGGCCGCAGATGTTGGCCGGCTCGACCGCCAGCCCGAACGCGCTGAGCGCGACGAACATCGCCCAGTCGACGAGCAGTTGCAGCAGGCCGATGACGAAGTAACTGCTGCCCTGGCGGAGCAGCGTCGAGTCCTGGAGACGTTTGCGCATGTGGCGATTGTAGACAAAGCCGGGCTTTCGGCCGGGCTGCCCTGGGTCACACACAACCTGTCATCCGTCCACAACCTGTCATCCCGAGCGAAGCGAGGGATCTGTTGCTGGCTGTGCGGGCGTCCACTGCCCCGAGAGCAGAAGCAGATCCCTCGCTTCGCTCGGGATGACATTGGGCGGGGATTGCTAAGATTGGCGCCTGGCGCCGCCGCCGGCGCAGAAATCGCACAGGAACCCGCATGAGCCAGTTGCATGTCGTCATCCTCGCCGCGGGCGAGGGCAAGCGGATGAAGTCCGCCACCGCCAAGGTGCTGCAGAAGATTGCCGGGCGGCCGATGCTTGCCCACGTCATCGATACTGCCAGGCGCCTGGGTGCCGACGGCATCCACGTCGTCTACGGCCATGGCGGCGAACAGGTGCGGGCCGCCTTTGCCGACCAGACCGATCTGCACTGGACCGAGCAGGAGCAGCGCCTGGGCACCGGCCATGCCCTGCAGCAGGCCATCCCGGCCGTGCCGCAGGACGCCCGCGTGCTGGTGCTGTACGGCGACGTGCCGCTGATCGCAAGCGAGACCCTGCAACACCTGCTGGCAGCGCCTGGCCGTATCGCGGTACTCGTTGCCGACCTCGACGATCCCACCGGCTATGGCCGCATCGTGCGCGATCCGCAGGGCCGTGTCGGCCGCATCGTCGAGCACAAGGACGCCGATGACGAGTTGCGCGAGATCCGCACCGTCAACACCGGCATCCTGGTCGCCGATGGCGAGGCGCTGCGTGGATGGCTGCAGCACCTGCGCAATGACAACGCCCAGGGCGAGTACTACCTGACAGACGTGTTCGCATCGGCCGCCGCCGAGTTCAACGCTGCCGAGATGGTGCATGTGCAGGACCCGCTCGAGGTCGAGGGCGCCAACGACCCGTGGCAGCTGGCGCAGCTCGAGCGCGCCTTCCAGCGCCGCGCCGCGCGTGCGCTGTGCCTGCAGGGCGCGCGACTGATCGACCCGGCGCGCTTCGACCAGCGCGGTGAAGTGACCGTGGGCCATGACGTGGAGATCGACGTCGACGTGGTGCTCGAAGGCCGCGTCGAGCTGGGCGACGGCGTGCGCATCGGCCCGTTCTGCCGCCTCAAGGACGTGCGCCTCGGGCCGGGCACCGAAGTGCGCGCGCATTGCGACCTCGACGGCGTGGTGGTCGAAGGCGCGGCGCAGATCGGTCCGTACTCGCGCCTGCGCCCGGGCACCGTGCTGGCCGACGGCGTGCACATCGGCAACTTCGTCGAGACCAAGAACGCGCGCATCGGCGTGACCAGCAAGGCCAACCACCTCAGCTACATCGGCGACGCCGTCATCGGCAGCGGTGTCAACGTCGGTGCCGGCACGATCACCTGCAACTACGACGGCGTGAACAAGTCGACGACGATCATCGAGGACGGTGCCTTCATCGGCTCGAACTCGTCGCTGGTCGCGCCGGTGACGATCGGCAAGGACGCGACGATTGCCGCCGGATCGGTCATCACGCGCAATGCGCCAGATGGGCAGTTGTCCGTAGCGCGCGCGCGGCAGACGTCGGTGGAAGGGTGGCAGCGGCCGAAGAAGCAGCCGAAGCATTGAGCAAAGGCGCCCTCACCCCAACCCCTCTCCCGTAAACGGGAGAGGGGCTTAGGCAGTCCCTTCTCCCGCGTGCGGGAGAAGGTGCCCGGAGAGCCTGCCCCGTACTTGATACGGGGGCGGATGAGGGCGCTCTTTCATTCCACCGGCAGCGTCAGGCTCACCGTCAGCCCCCCGCCGTCGCGATTGGCCAGCGCAATCCGCCCGCCGTGCGCTTCGGCGATCTCGCGCGCCAGTGCCAGGCCCAGGCCGCTGCCGGTGCGCTTGGTCGAGTAGAACGGCACCAGCGCATTGGCCAGCACCGTTTCCGACATGCCCGGCCCGCGGTCGCCGACTTCCATGCGCACCATGCGGCCGATCTGGCGCACGGCCAGGGTCACCTGCTCCGGCGAGGAACCCGATTCGTGCGCGTTCTTGAGCACGTTGATCAACGCCTGCTCGATTTGCGCCGGGTCGAACCGCACCGGTGTCTCCGGCGGATTGCCGTCCAGCTCGAACGCATAGTGCTGCTGCAGGCGCATCAGGAACGGCGACCACTGGATCGTCTCCAGCTCCGGCACCGGCAGCTTGGCGACGCTGGAATAGGCGCGCAGGAAGCCGTGCAAGTGGCGTGCGCGCTCCTCGATGGTGTCGAAGATCCGGTCCAGCTTGCTGTAGTCCTCGCGGCGCAGCAGCTCGGCACCGGAGTGGGCGAGCGAGGTGATCGGCGCCAGCGAGTTGTTGAGCTCGTGGCTGATCACGCGGATGACCTTCTTCCACGTCGCCACTTCCTGGCGGTTGAGTTCGGCGGTCAGGCGCTTGAACAGGAACAACGTATGCACGCGGCCGTTGAGATGGAACTCGCGGCGGGCAAGGTGGTACGTCTCTTCCTGTCCGCCGTACTCGAAGGTGAAAAGGCGATCGCGACCTTCGCCCAGTGCTTCGCGCAGCGGTGCCGGCGTGCGCTCGACCAGTTGGGCGAAGCGTACGCCTTCGATCTTGCGACCGTCGTTGAACAGCTGCCGTGCGGCCAGGTTGCCGTACACAATCGCACCGCCGGGCTCGGTCAGCACCAGCGAGGTGGGCGTGTTCTGCACCACCGTGTCGAGCAGCAGCTCGCGCTGGAACAGCGACTGCCGCTCCTTCCGCAATACATTCCCCAGCTCGTTGTGCGCCTCGACCAGGTCGTCGAGCTCGTCGTTCGAGTGTCGCGCCAGGCTGAAACTGAAGTCGCCGTCGCGGAAGCTGGCGACCGAGCCGGAGAGGGCTCGGAACAGGCTCAGCTGCCGCGCCAGGTAGCGATGCGCGAGCCATGGCGCCAGCAGCGCGCACAGCACCGCCGAAATGCAGGCGGCCAGGACCAGGTTGTCGAGCAGGTAATGCAGCAGCGCAGTGGCACTGGTCGCGACCAGCGCGAAGACGAACAAGAGCAAGGCCAGCTTGCCGGTCAGGGAGAAGCGGTGCGACGCCGGGCGCATGAGGTCAGCGCGGGATGCCCAGCTTTTCCAGGCGCCGGTACAGCGCCTGGCGGCTGAGTCCCAGTTCGGCGGCGGCCTGGCTCAACACGCCGCCGGCGCGGCGCATCGCCGCTTCGATCGCATCGCGGCCGATCTCGTCGTCACCGTTCGGTCGCGCCGGTGGCGGTGCGGTCGGCAAGCCGAGCTGCTCCGGCTCGATGCGCTCGGACTGTCCGAGCAGCAGTGCGCGCTGGATGGCGTTCTTCATCTCTCGCACGTTGCCAGGCCAGGAATGTCGCAGCAGCGCCGAGCGCGCGGCTTCGCCGAGCTGGCGCCGTCCATCGAGGAAATGCTCGGCCAGTGGCAGGATGTCGCCGCGCCGCTCCGCCAGTGGCGGCACACGCAGCTCGATCACGTTGAGCCGGTAATAGAGGTCCTCGCGGAACGTGCCGGCGCGGATCATCGCCGGCAGGTCGGCATTGGTGGCGGCGATCACGCGCACGTCGACCTGGCGCTCGCGGTTGGAGCCCAGGCGCTGGAAGCGGCCGGTCTCGAGCACGCGCAGCAGTTTCATCTGCCCGGCCGGCGGCAGGTTGCCGATCTCGTCGAGCAGCAGGGTGCCGCCGTCGGCCGCTTCGAACTTGCCCTCGCGCGACTTGTTGGCGCCAGTGTAGGCACCCGCATCGGCGCCGAACAGTTCGGCCTCGATCAGTTCCGACGGCAACGCGCCGCAGTTGAGCGTCACGAACGGGCCGGTGCGCACCGACGAGTTGGCCTGGATGATCTCGGCGATGCGTTCCTTGCCGGCGCCGTTGGGGCCGTTGATCAGCACCGGCACGTTGGCGCGTGCAACGTGGCAGGCCAGGCTGATCAGGCGCTCGCTGGCCGGATCGTCGAAGACCACGCCGCGCAGGTCGTAGTCGCGTTCCAGTTCGCGGCGGCGCCGACGTTCCTCCGCACGGTGCTCGGCCAGGGCACGGTTGGCCTCGCCCAGTTCGAGCAGGTTGGTCACCGCGGTCATCAGCTTGTGATCGTCCCACGGCTTGCCGAGGTAGTCGGCGGCGCCGGCCTTGACCAGTGCGACGGCGGACTCCAGTCGCGTCCACGCGGTCAGCAGGATGATCGGCAGGTCGGGGAAGCGGTCGCGGATGGTGCGGAACAAGGCGATGCCTTCCTCGCCGGACGTCGTGTCGGCGGTGAAGTTCATGTCCTGGATGACCAGGTCGATGGCCTCGCGATCGAGCAGGTCCAGTCCTTCATCCGGCGACTGCGCGCTCAGCACGCGCAGATCGGCGAGCGAGAACAGCACGTCGAGCGCGACGTGCACGGCATGGTTGTCGTCGATGACCAGGATCGTACGCATCGCACTAGCCTAGCAGTGGACCACGTTGCCGCAATGTGCCGGACGACGGGCGCCGTCCGGCACAAGGGCCGCGGTGGCCTAGACGGTGCGCGTGGCGACCGCCGGCGACACCCGGGTGGCACGCGTGGCCGGGCCGAACACGGCCAGCTGGCCGAGCAGCAGCACGGTCAGCGCACCCATCGGCGCGTAGTACCAGGCCAGGCGCGGCAGCTCGTAGTGCTTCATCAGCCACATGTTGAAGCCGTAGGTCAGTACCAGTCCGACCGCGACGCCGATGCCGACCACGATCAGGTTCTCGATCATGAAATAGCGACGGATGTCGAATCGGCGTGCGCCCAGGGCGCGGCGCGTGCCGATCTGCTTGATGCGGCGGGTGACCCAGAAGCTGACCATGCCGACGATGCCCAGGCCGGTCACGGCGAGCAGGGCGAAGATCACCGTGGTCAGCACCAGGGTCATGGCGCGGTCCTGGCGATAGCTGTCGCCGCGCACTTCCTCGATCGAGCGCAGGCCGCGGACGATGCGGCCGGTGTTGATCTCGCCGAGCTTGCGTTCGGCTTCCTTCATGACCTCGTCGCGGCGGCCGGGCTCGGCACGGATCAGGTAACGCGAGCTGTTGGCATCGAACTCGCCGAGGCTGTACTGCGGCACGATGGTCGTCTGCTCGACCTTGTCCCAGCCCACCCACGGCGCCTGCAGGCGCTCGATCACGCCGACCACCGTCACCGGGCCGTTCTTGCCCGGCAGGCTGCTGTAGATGGTCTTGCCGACGGCCGAACCGCCCGGGAACATCTTCTCGGCCAGCGCCTGGGTGATGATCACCGAGTGCAGCGTGCCCTTGTCGTCCTTGGTGCGCGCGCTGATGTCGCCGGCGTTGAAGTCACGACCGGCGATGAGCTTCACGCCGAGCGTGTTGAGGCCGTGTTCGTCGACCATGTAGACGGCCGAGCCTTCACGGATGCGCTTCTCCTGCGGCACGCTGTCGGCCTGGTCGGATATGCCCTCGCTCCAGCCGCCCTGCGACAGCGGCACCGAATTGATGGTGGTCGCATCGATCACGCCCGGGATCGAGCGCAGCGCATCAAGGTCCTGGCGCAGGCTGCCGGCCAGGTCGAAGTCCGGCGCGAAGCCGAGGCTGTTGACGGTGAACAGCCCGGCTTCCTGCATGCCGCTGGGACGGTTCACCTTCTCGATGCGCTGCAGGATGATGAAGACGCTGTTGCACACGATCGCCAGGGTGATGGCGACCTGCAGCACGATCAGCAGCAGGCCGGTCTTGTTGCGCATCAGCGCGTTTAGTACTGGACGGAATTCCATGGCTTGCTCCGTTACTGCGTCTTCAGTTGCGTGGCAGGCTGCACCTGGCAGGCGCGCCACGTCGGGTACAGGCCGGCGATCAGGCTGGCCACCAGCGCGATCAGCAGCGACAGCGCGACCATGGTCCAGTCCAGTTGCGCCAGCTTCTCGATCGAAGTACCGGCGTAGAGCTTGCGCAGTGCGAGCAGGCCCAGGCCGGTGAAGACCAGGCCAATCACGCCGCCGGCCAGACCCACCAGGCCAGACTCGGTCAGGTACTGCGCGAACACCGCCGGCTTGCTGGCGCCGACGGCGCGGCGCAAACCAATCTCTGCCGACTTGCCCATGAACTTGGCCAGCAGCAGGCCCACGGTGTTGATCAGGCACACGGCGAAGAAGGCGAACGCCAGCCACACCTGCGTGCGCGCGTCACGGCTGACCACTTTCTGGGCGACCAGCCATTCCGAGACACTGCGCAGCTTGTTGTTGACGGGGCGCGGGAAGCGGCCGTTCTTCTTCTGGTCGGTGACGTAGTTGTTGAGGAAGCTGAGGTAGCGCTGCGCGTCGGCGTCGTCCTTGACCTGCACCCACAGGTCGATCCAGATGCACTCCGAGCCCAGCAGCCCCTGGTAGCCCGGGTCCGAACGGTCTTCAAAGCAGCTGTTGTTGGAACCGCTGACGAGCTCCTTCTCGATGCCGATGCTCATCGGCACGAAGATCGCCTGCGGGTCGTTGAAGGCGCCCGCGGCGATGTGGTAGACCAGCGGCGTCGGGTGCCACTTCTCGAGCACGCCGACCACGGTGTAGTCCTCACCGCTCAGACGGATCTTGCGGCCGACGCTGTTCTCGCCGCCGAAGATCTTCTCGTTGGTTTCCTGGTCGATGACGGCCACGCGCGCAGCGTTGTTGTCCTCGGCCTGGCTCCAGCCGCCGCCGTACTTGAACGGCGGCTCGAAGATCGGGAAGAAGCCGTGCGTGGTGAACATCGCCTCCACCATGTACGGCTTGATCTCGCGCTGCGGCGGTTCCAGCGACAACACGTTGGGGAAGAAGCCGGCCTCGTGCTCGGCCTTGTGCGCGGCGACCAGGTTGCGGACGTCCTGGTAGGTCATCAGGTCCGGCGGCTCGGCCGGGTTGTCGTCGTCCCAGGGATTGTTGGCATCCCAGTTGTCGAGCTGGACGCGACGGATCTGCTCGTCCTTATGCGACAGTGGATTGGCCGACATCATGTGCAGCACCGTCATCGAGGTCATCGACATGCCGATGCCAAGCGCGATGGCGGCGACCATCAGCGCGGTGAGGATGCGATTGCGCTTGAGTGAGATCAGTGCCAGACGGAGGTAATAGCCGATCATGGCGGTGTCCTCAGTTGGCCGGCACGGTCGCAGCCGCGGATGCGGTCGCTGCGGCGACTTCGCCGCCCAGCCGCGGCGAATCGTCCAGGTCGGTGACCTGGCCGTCGATGATGTGGACGTTGCGCTGGGCGCGCGCGGCCAGTTCCGGATCGTGGGTCACCATCACGATCGTCGTGCCTTGCGCGTGGATCTCCTCGAGCAGCTCCATCACTCCGCGCGCCATCAACGAGTCGAGGTTGCCGGTCGGTTCGTCGGCGAGCAGCAGGCGCGGCGAACCGGCCAGGGCGCGTGCGATCGCCACGCGCTGCTGCTGGCCGCCGGAGAGTTCGGACGGGTAGTGCTTCATGCGCGACATCAGGCCGACGCGGCCGAGCGCATGCTCGATGCGCTGCTTGCGCTCGGCGGCGTTCATGCCGCGATAGCGCAGCGGAACGTCGACGTTGTCGAACAGGTTCAGGTCGGGGATCAGGTTGAAGCCCTGGAAGATGAAGCCGATCTTCTCGTTGCGCAGGCGCGAACGGGCGTTGTCGTTGAGCCCTTTCACCGCCACACCGTCGAGGAGGTACTCGCCGTCGCTGAACTCCTCCAGCAGGCCGGCGATGTTGAGGAAGGTGGTCTTGCCCGAGCCCGACGGCCCGGTGACGGCGACGAACTCGCCCTCGCGCACGTGGATGTCGAAGCCGCGCAAGGCGTGCGTCTCGATCATGTGGGTGCGGTAGACCTTGCTCAGGTGGGTCATCTTCAACATGTTCGTACTCCTGGGTCTTGAATGGCGATTCTTGCGTTGATCAGTTGTTGACCAGCACCTGGTCGGCGCCGTTGAAAGGGGTGATGTCGGAAATGACCACGCGCTCGCCCGGTTCCAGGCCGGTGAGCACTTCCACGTCGGACAGGCTGCTGGCGCCGACCGTGATGGGACGCTTGACCGCGGTGTCGCCGTCCATGACGTAGGCGATGCGGCCACCGCCGGTGTCGAGGAATGGGCCGCGCTGCACCATCAGCACGTTCGGCTTCTCCTCGATCAGCACGCGGGTGCTGACGCGCTGGTTCTGGCGCAGGCCGCTCGGGCGACCTTCTGCGGCCTTGTCGTCGGCAAAGCGCACGCGCGCCATGACCTGGCCGTTGACCACTTCCGGCGACACCGAGCGCAGCTTGCCGGCGTACTTGTGGCCGCCGTAGCTGATCTCGGCGGCCATGCCCAGGCGCAGGTCGTCGGCGAAGCTCTCCGGCACCGGCAGCTCGACCTCCAGCTCGCGCAAGTCGACCACGACCAGCAATGCCTGGTTGGCCGGCACCACGGTGCGGTCGGTGATGGCGACGGTGCCGACAACGCCCTCGACCGGCGAGCGGATGTTGAGCTGGTCGACCTGGCGCTGCAGCTCGGTGACGATCGCCTCCTGGCGCTGCGCGAGCAGGTGCTTGTTGCGGGTGTCCAGGCTGACGCCCTGGTCCTGCAGGCTGTAGTCGTGCTTGGCGTGGGTCAGGCCGATGTCGGCCTTCTTGACCGCGTCCTGCGCGCGCGCCACTTCGACCTGCGACACCGCGCCGCCTTCGAAGCCGCGCTGGCCGCGTTCGAGGTCGCGCATCGCCGCGGTGCGGTCGATCTCGGCCTGGTCGAGCAGCTTGCGCGCGGTCGAGCGGGCGAGCTGGGCGTCGAGTGCGGCCCGGCGTGCCTCGGCCTCCAGGCTGGCCAGCGTCGACTGCTCCTGGACCAGGCGGCTGCGCAGCTCGGGGCTGTCGATCACCGCCAGGGTCTGGCCCTGCTTGATGACGTCGCCGGCCTGCACCCGCAGCGTCACCGTGCCGGCCGCCGGGGCATAGAGGGTGGGGCTGACCGCGGCGACCATGCGGCCTTGCACCGCGACGTCGCGGATCAGCGTGCCGCGGCGGACTTCGGCCACGCGCAGGCGCTCGCCGCTGACCGATTGTCCGGAGCCGAGCCAGCGCCCGAGCGTGGGCACGGTCAGGGCCAGCAGCAGCACCGCGGCGATGCCGCCGCCGATCAGCAGCGGCTTGCGGCGCGGGTTGGCCGGCGCCGGGGCGAGAATACGGTCCTGTCCAGAAGTGTCGCGGATCATGCGGTGGTTGGATGCGCGGGAATGGGAATGCGCTTAAACAACGCAGGAACCGTGCCACCGGTCCATCCATTGAAATCAGGGGCTTGGCCGGCGTTCCGAGTGTCCGGGTGTCCGCGCGGACACCCGGGTGTCCGCCGTACAGCGGCGGTAGGGCGGCCCCGGCTAAACTAGCCGGACATCAAGGGAGTGCTGCCGAATGTGTGGAATTGTTGGCGCGATCGCCGATCGCGACGTGGTGCCGGTCCTGATCGAAGGTCTCAAGCGCCTGGAGTACCGGGGCTACGATTCGGCTGGCATTGCCGTGTTCGACGGCCAGGACATGCGTCGCGTCCGCCGCACCGGTCGGGTCTCGGAGATGGAAGCGGCCGCGCACGCGGAAGGCTTCCACGCCGGCCTCGGCATCGGCCACACCCGCTGGGCCACTCATGGCGGCGTCACCGAAGCCAATGCGCACCCGCACATCAGCTTCGGCGAGCTGGCCGTGGTCCACAACGGCATCATCGAGAACCACGAAGAGCAGCGTGAGCGCCTGCGTGGTCTTGGCTACACCTTCGAATCGCAGACCGATACCGAAGTCATCGCCCACCTGATCCATTACTTCCAGTCGCAGGGTCATGACCTGCTCGTGGCGGTGCGCTTGGCCGTGCGCGAACTCACCGGCGCCTACGCGATCGCGGTCGTCAGCAAGCACGAGCCGGGCCGCATGATTGCCGCGCGCATGGGTTGCCCGCTGCTGGTCGGCCTGGGCGAGGGCGAGAACTTCATCGCCAGCGACGTCTCGGCGATCATCCAGTCGACGCGTCGCGTGATCTTCCTGGAGGAAGGCGATACCGCCGACGTCCGCCGCGAAGGCGTCAGCGTGTTCGACATCGACGGCGAGCCGGTCGAGCGCGAAGTGCATGTCTCCGACGTCTCGCTGGCCTCGCTGGAGCTGGGCCCGTACCGCCACTTCATGCAGAAGGAGATCCACGAGCAGCCGCGCGCGATCGCCGACACGATCGAAGCGGTGATGGACGGCACCGGATTCTCGCCGGCGCTGTTCGGCGCCAATGCTGCCGAGGTGCTTGGCGCGTGCGATGGCGTGCAGATTCTCGCCTGCGGCACCAGCTACTACGCCGGCATGACCGCGCGTTACTGGATCGAAGCGATCGCCGGCATCCCGTGCTCGGTCGAGATCGCCAGCGAGTACCGCTACCGCAAAGCGGTGGCGAACCCGAAGCACCTGATCGTCACCATCTCGCAGTCGGGCGAAACGCTCGACACGATGGAAGCGCTCAAGTACGCCAAGTCACTCGGCCACGACAAGAGCCTGTCGATCTGCAACGTGCCCGAGAGCGCGATCCCGCGCGCCAGCAAGCTGGTCTACTACACCCGCGCCGGCGCCGAGATCGGCGTGGCGTCGACCAAGGCCTTCACCACCCAGCTGGTGGCGCTGTTCACCTTGGCCGCGACGCTGGCCAAGCTGCAGGGTCGCCTGTCGGCCGAGCGCGAATCGGAGTACCTGGAAGCGTTGCGCCACTTGCCCGGCAGCGTCCAGCACGCGCTCAACCTTGAACCGCAGATCGTCAGCTGGGCCGAGCGTTTCGCGCCGCGCCAGCACGCATTGTTCCTCGGTCGCGGCGTGCATTACCCGATCGCCCTGGAAGGCGCGCTCAAGCTCAAGGAAATCTCCTACATCCACGCCGAGGCCTACCCGGCCGGCGAGCTCAAGCACGGCCCGCTGGCGCTGGTCGATGCGACCATGCCGGTGGTGGTGATCGCGCCCAACGACAGCCTGCTGGAGAAGGTGAAGTCGAACATGCAGGAAGTGCGTGCGCGCGGCGGCGAGCTGTTCGTGTTCACCGACGAGGACAGCCAGTTTGGCCCGTCCGACGGCGTGCACGTGATCCGCGCACCGCGCCACGTCGGCGTGCTGTCGCCGGTGGTGCATGCGATCCCGGTGCAGCTGCTGGCGTATCACGCGGCATTGGCGCGTGGAACGGATGTCGACAAGCCGCGCAACTTGGCCAAGTCGGTGACGGTGGAGTAGGCGACCGGATCAGCTGTGGACAAGTGTCTACTTGGAATAGAGTTCTATCCTGGGCAATAGAGTCCTATTTCAGGCAATAGAGTTTGCTCCTATGTAACAAAGCTTTACCTAAGGCAATAGGCGCCCATTCTCGATCAAGGGATAGACGACAAGTCTGGGTGTCTTTGCCGTTGACCTGGTAGGAGCCATTGATTGTTCCAACTAACTAATGGATGGTCCAACTACGAACCCAAGCGCTAGGTTTGATGTGATTAGAACCTCCAACTGGCCGAGTGGTGGTTGACGCTTGAACACCTCTGGGCTTGGATGCCAGGCTGGTATTGGCGCCAGCGCCGCAGCGGACGGCCGAGCCTGAAGAGGGATGACGGATCGAAGCGTGAGGAGTGCGGATGAGCCTGTCCCGGCGGTGCGCGGCCACGACTTGGCCGCCCCCTGAAACTCAGGCTATTGTCTGCCGGCCCCTCTCCTAGACGCACTTATGCCCATGCCTCGATGCTCGATGACGGACGTTGAGATCCAGCCGGGGGATGGAGTTTGGGACGACGATGAGTGGGTTAGCTGGGATTGGATCAACTCGCAGCTCGAAGACGAAGTCGACGAAGAACCCTATGAGATTGAAACGGCGGCCTTTGAAAGTCGTGAGGGGTTTCCCTATAGGATCGTTGAGCACACGGAGATCTTCCTAGACCTAGTCGAATGTGCACGGCGCTATGTAGAGAATACCGGTCGATATCTGCAGATCTGGGGCGAGCTGGGAGAAATGTATGCCGAGATCAAGTTCGGCCTGCGGCGGCATGCCAGCCTGCATCCAGGATCCGACGGCACTATTGCCGGCAAACTCGTCGAGGTAAAGACGATTTCGCCCGAGAAGAAGAGCGATCGCGTTCGCGTAAAGTCCGCTGGTGCGTTCGAGCAGCTGCTCATTGTCAAGATTGGCCCGGAGTTTTCGTTCCAGGCCAAGTTGCTTGAGCGCGATGAGTTGCGTGGCGCCGGCGCTGCCCATCACCGCGCCCGATTCGGCGAACCCTAGATAGCTTTCAACGACGGCTTTCGATCTGAAGCGGCCGATCGTGATTCACGAACGACGTTCGCCTAGGGTGTGCCACTTCTCAAGTCGGCCACATATAGTGGGAAGATCCCTCCACCGGCAACCAGTCGGCCGTCGAGCCACGCGGCCAAGAGCGGGGGTGTCAGCGACAAACCCGCGCGACACCCGCAACTCCCGTCGAAGCTGCCCGAGGGGATCGGCAAGATCACCAGATCCAGAGGGCCAAAGCTACCTATAGCGACGAGCTGCGGTGCGTGCCTGCCGGATGGGCGCAACGGCTAGTTTGGACCTGGGGGGGCATAGTCGGGCGTACCTTCCAATGCGCTACCGTGCTTCGTAGACTGGGCGTTGCCGACCGAATTCTGTCCGGATTTCCCATGCCGGGACGTTCCCTGGCACGGATGCCCGGTCGGAACGTGCTAACAGGATCGTGGCAACGGCGGAGGCGTGTGCGACTGGTCACAAGGAGGCCGTCATGGAAGCGCCGAAGGCATGGGTGCTAGCTGTTCTCTTCGCGGTCGCGGCGGGAGCTTGCGGCAAGGAGCAGCCAATCAACACGACTGACCCGCTTTGGGTCTATCGGGACCCACAGAAGCCGAACAAGGTTGCGGTGGTCTTTGTCCATGGAATCCTTGGTGACACCAAGGGTACTTGGACGAATGCCAACGGCAAGGCGCTGTTCGACTACCTCCATGAGGCGCCCGGTATCGGCGACAAGGTCGACATCTATGCGTTCGGCTTCACTTCGAGAATGATCGAGGGCGGTTCGCTGAAGATCGGCGAGGCCGCCGTCAAGCTGAACGACTATCTCGTCGCCGATGGAGTGGACAAGTACGACCAGATCGTATTTGTAGGGCATAGCATGGGCGGACTGATCACCATGCGCGAACTGATTACCCGTCAGCCCATGCGCAGCAAGGTACCGCTCCTGGTGTTCTACGCCACGCCGCACGAGGGCTCGCAGATCACCAACATCGCCGAGCACGTTGTGAAGAACGATGCGGTTCGACAGATGTTCCCGGTTGATGCGAACGACTACCTGCAGCAACTGAACGAAGATTGGATCAACGTCCGTTCCGGCACGCCGCGTCCGACGATGGTTTGCGCCTACGAGAAAAAGGCGATTGGTCCTATCCTTGTCGTGCCTTGGTCGAGCAGCACGCGCGACTGTGATGAGATCCCCTCCGCGATCGAGGATAGCGATCATATGTCCATCGTGAAGCCAGACCGTTCGCGGCATCCATCCGTGGTCGTGCTGGTGAAGGCAATCAGCACGTACGTGCTGCCATCGCTGGATGACAAGGCGTGGGACACGCCGCGGTTCCTCAAGACTCAAGAGCCTTGGACATACTTGATCGAGAATGCCGGAAAGCGAAACAGTGTGGTGTTTGGCAACGAAGGCGCGGTTCCGTTGAGCTATTCGATGGAGGTAAGCGACTCCGATTCCATGCTCGCCTCACCAAAGGAAATGCCACGCACCGTCGGGCCAGGCGTACGAGACACCGTTGATCTCGTCTTGTTGAACCCTCTGCGCCAGGAGTATCGGCTCAAAGTTCGACTTGGTTCGTCGCCGGAGCGCGTCGTTATCGCTCGCATTCCCGATATGGACGCCGCCATTGCACAACGAAGGGAGCTGGAAATAGGCGCCGCGCAGGCGATCAATGCCTATCTGGCGATCGGTGACAATGCTGCGCAGTTCGAGGCATTGGAATCAGCGAAGCAGCAAGAAACCCTGGTGAACCTCACGAGCGAGGCCATCGCCAATCGACAGCCAGGTCTCCCAGCTGATGTCAAGTTGGTATTGACGGCCGATACGCTGGCCGCACTGAACCTCTCCAACAGCGCTGCGGTTGCGCTCGGAAGTGTGGAAGCGCAATACCCAGAGACCGCTAAGGCAGCCGGTGTTCGCCGTCTGGCTGGCGTCGTGTCGTCTCGCACGGGAAACATGGATGTGCTGCAGACGGTCAACGTTCCACTGGTGCCATTGGACGTTGCGGCGCAGCCTGCAGACCTGTCAACGACGACCGAGGCGCAGCGTCTGGAGTTGAGCCGATTGGCAGACCGGTTGCGGGTTGTACCCGCGACGCAGGCAGAAGCAAGTGTGTTGAAAGGGGATGTGCTCAAGGCCGGTGGGGATGTCACTGCTGCGAAGCGCTGGTACATGGAAGCCAGTGCTGTTGACGCCACGCCCGCGGTGCAGGAGCGAATGCGGAAAGTCGCGACCCCGTAACCTGCGCTGGCTGTATGGCCCGACTTGGGCTAGCCAAACGTGCACGTTGGCCTGGCAATGCTGCGTACTCGCTCTCTGGCTTTCAACTAAGCCTGTGAACTGAGTGGCCAATGGGATTGGCTGTAGGATCGATCGGTACGGACGCTACGAGCGAAGCTTGGCATCGAAATACTGCATCAAGCTTCTCACCAAATTGATCACGAGAAGCGCCTCATCATGGGCAATCAACTCTTCATTGGCGTGGGCGAGCGTGGCCCTGTTTCGAATAGGGTCAAGTTGCTCCAGCAAGGTCGCAGACGTGCTCAACACATTCTTCATGGCTGCCGGCTGGGCCGTCGGGCTACTGAAGCCTGGGTGTTGCTGGCGCAACACCTTCAAGTAGTAGACGATGCGCGGATCATTCGGAGCATCGGAGAGATCGAGATTTGCGACCCGGCACGCCGTTCTGAGGTAGCCGTGGAGCGCCGTATGCAAGCGGTCGACGGCGCTGGCCGGTCCGTGCGTCGATAAGAGCGTGGTTGCTTCTGCAAGGGCTTGCTGGACGATGTCGCTTGTGATGCTGGGCTCGGCCCCTTCGACAACAGCAACCTGTTGGCACCGCTTGGCCAAGGCCAAGAGTCGCTGGACCCCAGCTGCGGTCCTTTGGACCTCCGAGCCTGCTGGAAAGCGCCGGGCCACGCCTATGAGGATGGCGGCCTGGGAGCGAGGGTCGGCAACACTGAGGATCGAGATGAACTTCTTTCGAGTGGTGTGCTCGGCGACGGCATCGGCATCAATCGCCAAGTCGCAATAGCTCGCGTAGAACTCTCGGTGAGAGGCGTACGTAAAGTCGCCCAGATAGCCGCCTGATACGCCGATGTAGTTGCTGACGACCCAGTGGATCTCGCTTGCTTTAAGCCCCTCCATGGCTCCCCTTTGGTTTGCTAGTGGTGTGGCGGCCCTGTTTGGGGGCACTATAACTCCCATGTCCGCCGCCAGGGGGCGGTAGGGGTACGCGCGATGGAACGACTTCAAGGGGAGGCGGCCTCGTCCGCCCCGGAGAGTGGCTCGGTTCTGCGGGAAGCAGGGCCGCTGGTGGATAAGGTCAACCGCGCTCGCCTAGAGCTACTGGATCTGTCCACTCGAAACCGCCTGTTGAATACCCCTCGCACAGGTCGAGCGAAAACGGTCGAGGTCATCAACGAGCTGGCCAAGGTGATGTATCAAACCTTGGTCGTTGAGGGTAAGCGCTTTACCTTCATTCCCGGGCGCGCTGATCCGGCGCAGGCAGGCGAAGAGCTCCCCGAGCTTGAGGAGGGGATCGAGCTGGATGACATGATGTTGTCCGAAACCCCAGAGGATCCAGAGCTTCTGGCCCAGCCCGATCTCGAACTGGATGAGCACGGCCGAGTGGTCAGTCATTGGGACGCGCATCTGACGACGCGCCTGACCCCCGCCGGTTTGCAGAAGCGTCTGCTCGATCTCTATATCGATGCGCGTACTTTGCAGGAAGAGCAAGGCATCAATGTTCTTTACTTGGCGATCGGCTATCTGAAGTGGCGTGCCCCGAGCACGCCAAAAGTCGACCGCTACGCCCCCCTTGTGCTCGTCCCCGTGGCACTTGAGCGCAGCAACGCGGGCGAGAAGTTCCATCTGCGCTGGCAGGGCGATGATATCCAGGCAAACCTGTCGCTGCAGTTGTTCTTGCAGCGACAGTTTGAGTTGCGTTTGCCGGACATCAGTGATTTCGAATCACTCAGCATCGATGCCTATTTTGCGTCGATTGCAGCTTTGATTGAGGACAAGCCAGATTGGGCAATCGTGCCAAATGACGCGGTGCTTGGCCTATTCTCGTTTGCCAAGTTCATGATGTATCGCGACCTTGACCCGACGCTTTGGCAGGGGAGCGGCGGGCTTGAAGCCATCCCGATGTTGCGTGGCGTGGTTTCCGATGGCTTCCCAGGGGCCGCGTTGTCTGGCGAAGACCTGGACATCGATGGCGAGATCACACCCGAGCGCATGCGCCATGTAGTGGACTCCGACAGCTCCCAGTCGCTGGTCGTGCACGATGCAATAAACGGACACAGCATGGTGGTCCAGGGGCCGCCTGGCACCGGCAAATCCCAGACCATCGCGAATGTCATTGCAGGCGCCATCGCTGCAGGCAAGAGCGTCCTGTTCGTGGCGGAGAAGCTTGCGGCATTGGAGGTGGTCAAGCGTCGCCTTGATCAAGTAGGAATCGGCAAGGCGTGCTTGGAGCTCCACAGCAACAAGGCCAACAAGCGAACCCTGCTGGAAGATCTGCGTCTTACCTGGCAATTGGCGGGCTCCTCGCAGGAGCAGGCGGGCGCGATTGTGCAGCAACTTGCCGAGCGGCAGGCTGAGCTTAATGCTCATGCGCAGCGCGTGCACCGTGTGCTGCTGCCGGCCGCGCTGACCCCCTACGACGTCTTTGGCGAACTGGTACGCCTGCGCCGGGAGAGCTATTCCACCGACAATGTGGCCCTAGTGGATCCCTTGAAGTGGGCACCCCACGAGGTCGACCTGCGCCGCAAGCTCCTGATCGATATCGGCGAGCGTATCAAGCACATGGGCACGCCAGCGCATCATGCCTGGTCTGGCGTAGGCAATGACGTCCTCTTGCCCAACGAGGTTGATCGCCTGGTGAAAGAGGTCGGTGCACTGGCCGATCGCCTGGACGGCTGGCAGAGTGCGGCGACGCGCTTGCATGATGAACTGACGTTGCCGTCGCCCGACCGGTTTGGTGCATGCGCAGCAGCCGTCAGCGTGTGTGAGAACCTGCTTGCCGCGCCAGCGCTCGGCGCTGCCACCTTCGCGGACCCGGTATGGGAGCAGATCGATACGATCGAGGAGGCACTTGACTGCCTGATTCAAGCGCAGGAATTGAGAGGCTCGACTCAGGCGCTGATCAGTGATGCTGCGCGCGATCTGGATTGGACCAATGGCAATGCCACGCTTGCCCAGTTGCCTTCTTCGTTTGGGCTTGGGTCGGAGCTCGCGGTACTTGCCGGGGTGCATCGGGACCTGACGTCGCTAGCGCCCGATCTCGCGCGGTTGGGGCAGCTTGTCTCCGAACCTCCGGAGCCGACCTTGAACAGCGCGATGCGGCTGTTTGCCATCGCTGAGCGTGCCACCACCATCCCGCAGCTGGATCGCGACGCCCTTGTCGCACGGATCTGGGAGCGCGGAGTCGATACCGTCGAAGGCGTGGTCGAGTCGGTTGAGCGCGTGCAGGCTACGAGGAAGGATGTTGCCGGTATCTTCCGCGAAAGTGCCTGGTCGAAGGATCTGGAAGATGCACGCGGGCAGCTGGCCAGCCGCAGCGGAAGCTGGTTGCGCTTTTTGAGTGGGGAGTGGCGCAGCGCGAATCGCATGGTGCGGGCGCAGCTCTCCAATCCCAAGCTGCCTGGGGAGCAGATGCTGGTTGCGCTCGATCAGCTGCTAGATGGCCAGGCTGCATTGCAGCGCGTCCAGGAGAGCGACGCGCAAGGGACGGAAGCGTTCGGGTCGAACTGGGAGCGGGATCGGTCGAACCCCGCGTACATGCGCGGCGTGGTTGCATGGATGCGCACATTGCGACCCCTAGGTGCCGGCGTTCGCGAGCAGTTGGCTAACATCTCCGATCGTGCCCTCGCAGCAGAGCTGGCTGCCCGGCTGCGCCCCCAGGTTGAGCGGATCCAGAAAGCCCTGGCGCCCGTGCACGAGGCGCTCCTGGCGGAGGGAAAGAATCTTTGGGGCGAAGAGACCTCTCTCCCCAACGTGCCTTTGCCCCTCATCGGAACCCGCACAGCCCCCTTTGCGGCGTTATCGGATGCTGCCGCGCATCTGATCGGTAGCGATCAGCTCACGGTGGTCCAAGCCCGTGAGCGTATTGCGCTGCTTGAACAAGAGCAGGCAGCCCGCAGGCAGCTTGGTCGTATGGAGTCAATCGGGCAGGCGGCGTTCGGCCAGTTGTGGCGATCTGCCGAGTCCGAAGCCCCGGCACTTGGCGCGGCGCTGGCTTGGATGCATGCCAACGGTGCGCTGCGCCACCTGGCGGCATCCATTCACGACCCCGCTGGGAAGCGAGCGCAAGCGCAGGCGCGAACTGCCGAGGGTGGGGCGCTGGCGGGGGAGCTGGCAGCGCTTTTCGCCACACTGGCTTTCGCTGGCTCCCAGTCTGTAGATCCACAGCCTATGAAGGCCTCGGTGTCGGCCGCCAGGCAGCAGCTGCGTGCATGGGAGGCCGACCCAGAAGGGCTGCCACAGTGGGTCGCCTATCTAGCCAGGGTGAAGGTCGCTCAGCGGCAAGGGCTAGGTGGCTTCGTCGAGGCGCTTGGCCAAGGCGCGCTCGATCCGGAGCGTGCACGTGGGGCATTCGACTTGGCATACCTCGAGGCGGTGCTGGCCGCCATGGTGGCGCGTGATCGGGCCCTTGGCCACTTTGATGGCAAGCGTCAGACCGAGCTGGTCGAGAGCTTCAGCAAGCTTGATCGCGATCGCATCGATCTGGCCCGTCGCCAGGTGATCCAGGTGCATCGCGCAAACATTCCCCAGCGAGGTGGTGCGGCAGGCCCTACCGCCGTGCTGATGGGCGAGATGGCGAAGAAGAAGTCGCACCTGCCCATCCGGGTCCTTATGGAGCGAGCTGCGCCGGCGATCCAGGCGCTCAAGCCCGTCTTCATGATGAGCCCGTTGTCGGTGGCGCAGTTTCTGCCGCCAGGAGCCGTGGCGTTTGATCTGTTAGTGATCGACGAGGCCAGCCAGGTCCAGCCCATCGATGCACTGGGCGCTATCGCCAGGACGAAACAAATCGTTGTTGTCGGCGACGAGCGCCAACTGCCGCCCACTCGTTTCTTTGCCAAGGCACTGGGTGATGGCGGAGACCCGCAAGATAGCGATGGTGCACAAGCTGCTGATGTGGAGAGCATTTTGGGCCTGTGCCGGGCGAGAGGGCTGCCCGAACGCATGCTTCGCTGGCACTACCGCAGTCGCCACCAATCCCTGATCGCGGTCTCCAATCGTGAGTTCTACGACAACAAGCTTTTCATCGTTCCAAGCCCCTACACAGGGGAGGCCGGCGTGGGTTTGCGCTTCCACCACATCCCTGAGGCCGTCTACGATCGCGGCAATACCCGCACGAATCCTAAAGAAGCCAAGACGGTGGCCATGGCGGTGATCGCCCATGCTCTGATCACGCCGCACCTCACACTCGGAGTTGCCACCTTCTCGACCCAGCAACGTCGCGCGGTGTTCGATGAGATTGAGCTACTGCGGCGGCAGCACCCGGAGACGGAGGGCTTCTTCGCAGCGCACGCGCATGAACCTTTCTTCGTCAAGAGCCTCGAGAACATCCAGGGCGACGAGCGGGATGTGATCTTGATCTCCATCGGCTATGGGCGTGATGTCCATGGCAATGTCAGCATGAACTTCGGACCGGTGAGCAACGAGGGTGGCGAGCGGCGTCTCAATGTGCTGATCAGTCGGGCGAAGTCGCGCTGCGAGGTGTTCTCCTCCATCACGGACGAGGACATCGACTTGGAGCGCGGTCGCGGCAAGGGAACGGCAGCATTGAAGCTCTTCATGCATTACGCGCGCACGGGCCGAATGCAGATCATTGCCGAACAGGATCAGCAGAAGGAAGGCGTATTCGAGCAGGAGGTGGCCGCCGCTCTCAGGGCGAGGGGCTACGACCTGCACACGAATGTGGGCGTGGCCGGATTCTTCGTCGACATCGCAATCGCTGATCCCGAGAAGCCTGGTCGATACGTGTTGGGAATTGAGTGCGACGGTGGTTCATATCGCGACGCGAGGAGTGCGCGCGATCGGGATCGTCTGCGTGAGCAGGCGCTGTGCGACAAGGGCTGGAATGTGCACCGGATATGGAGTGCGGAATGGTTCCGCCGACCCTCCTCGGAGCTGGACGCGCTCGTGGCTGTGATCGAGGTCGCTAAGGCTGAGCCCGACCCGCTGGCAATGGAGTCGGTATCCCGGAGCCGGGCAGTTCCGGTGGACTTCGAAAGCACCGAACACGATGACTATGTGGAGGTTGGACTCGTAGCTGCAGAGACTTCGCCTGCACAGGCCTATGTGGAAGCCTCATTCGCGGTGCCTAGGCAACAGTATGAGCTTCACTTAGTGCCGGCAACGCGAATGGCCGCGATAGTTCGGGACGTCGTGCAAGTTGAAGGGCCGATCCATCGCACGGAAGTGGTGGCCCGCGTTCGCAAGCTTTGGGACTTGCAGCGGGCGGGCGGACGAATTCAGGCAGCGGTAGATGACGGAATCCATCTTGCTGTTCGAGAGGGTATGGTCGCTCGAGATGGTGAATTCCTGCTCTGGCGTGGTCGCGAAATCCCGGTTCGGGATCGAAGTGAGGTGATATCGACCACGCTGCGGAGGCCCGAATTGCTCCCGCCCATGGAGATCGATGTTGCTATCGGGAACCTGGTGAAGGAGAACCTGGGCGCGACGTTGGACGAGGTGTCGTTGCATGTGTCCAGGAGGCTGGGCTATCGCACCACGAGTGCTCAGCTGCGAGCGGTGCTGGTTGAGCGTGCGCAAGCGCTGACTGCGAAAGGCACTTTGGAGCTCCGCAATGGGGTCCTGGTGCTTTCGTCGCCAGGTTGAGCCCTTATTCCGCCTGCCGCCTGCCGCCTGCCGCCTGCCGCCGGAAGCGGGGCGTCGGCGTTTGGTGGACGACCAAGGAACTCGATTGCTCCCTGTGCGGAGACGGGCTTCAAGTCAACTGATCAGCGCATCGGCCGCAGCGGTGCCCGGATCAGAGACGGCCGCCGCGCCAGGCACAGGCGCGGCGGGCAGGCGGCAATGCATCGTTGCGCTCCGGAAGCGAGGATGTGGCGATTTTCGGCAAGGCATTGGACCGGTGCCAAGGACACCGTGTTTCAGTGTCAAGCATGCTCGAACAGCGTCCTTTTCGGCGCGGCCCGGTCATGACCGGCATGGACAACGACGGTTCCAGCGTCCGGTGCCGCCACGGTTGCGGCCGGCGCCATGAGCAGTCTTGCCTGCCTGCCGCAGCCACAATAACCTCAAGCAGACCACTTGCCACACGGACACTCGATGACGCGAGATGAATGGGACGGGGCCTGCGCTGCTGTGAGCGCGAGCATGATGGAGTACGTGGGGCGCTTTGTAACTCCTATCACCATGTCGGAAGAATTCGGCACTGGTGTTGCGTGGGGCAGTGGTACGTACGTGCAGGGGCGTGACGTAGCCTGGCTGTTGACGGCCGCCCACGTCGTTACGGACGTCCCCAGAGGTGGGCGCCTGGCACATCTGCCAGTGTGGGACGCCGATTACCATGCAGTGCTTGGGACGCCACAGTTGAAGGGGTATCCGATCGACGTGAGCGCCATTCCCATCGGATCCACGATCGACGTGGCGCCTCCTGCTAGTCGTATCGCCTTGCCGGAACTGATCGCGCCTGAGTTTCGTGCAGTTGACAAGGAGTTGCTGTTCTGGCGGGGATATCCCGGGTACCGGTCAGAACGAAGCGATCCTCTCCAAAAGAAGGACTTGATCACCTCGGCATTCGAACACATTCAGGTGCGATCACTGCCGATGGTCTCCCAGCGGATGCCAGATGAAGAAGTCGAACACAATGCCTTCGATCCGAACTATCACATCGGCGTTTGGTATCCGACTGTGGCCAAGCGTGCACATGACAATGAGGACGTACCCTTGCCCAATGCGAAAGGCATGAGCGGTAGCGCCCTCTGGGATACAAGATACGTGTGGGCCCTGCAGCACGGGTTGAACTGGCGCGCCGACATGGCAGAGATCTGCGGTGTCATCTGGGCATCACCCGACCTCAAGACCGTCTTGGCGACGAAGATCGAGCACGCTCGGACGCATCTTCCCGAAGCTTTCTAGTGGCGGTGTGAGTCGGCGATGCCGGTCAAAGCAGTGGCCGGAGGTCCGGCTATGAAGGGGCTAGCGAACGTCCCGCTTCGGATTTCGGCCAGAACCATCTTTCGGCGGCCAATCTCAAAGATGGGAGCTGACTTAGGGGGTAACAAGAACTAGAGATTCAGACATGGCAAAAGCGGTAACTACCGAAGATCAGATAATGAAGGAGCTCCCCAATGTAATCGCCTGGATGACGGCATTGGGACTGCCTGCCACCAATTCGCGATACGCGCGTTACGAGAACACATCAACAAGTTCTATCGTGACGGACACGACCCAATATCGGTCGAAGGTAGGCAGTTGTGGGGCAGGTTGACCCACGCTTACCGCGAGTGCATTGAGATCTTCCAAGTCTATAAATGCTTCGAGCACGTCAGGCATCCAAACTTCATCCTGACACTGTCGAAGGTGGTCTCGGGCGAAGATGTGCCCGACCTCGAGGTCGCGGGGGCCTCACGCAACTTCCTTTTCGAACTACTGGTAGCCGCCCGTTTCCACCTGGTGGGCTATTCCATCGACTTTGATGACACGAGCGATGTTTTGGCGAGGCGCGAAGGTGTAGTTGTCCGCGCCGAATGCAAGCGCCTTGTGTCGGAGAAGCAGCTGAGTAAGCGCATCAAGTATGCCGCCAAGCAGTTGGCAACGTCGATGGAGAGCGGCAACGACAAGGCGGTCGGCGTCTTGTTCATCGATGTGTCGAGTTGTGTCAGGTCCGGCGTAGGTCAGCTGGTCAAGTCCGGGAGTGACGCTGAAAACGAGATAAGAACGGCTGTAAGACGCTTCGTCGGCCGCAATGCACACCTGCTCGAAGACCTGAACCGAAGGTGGGTTGACGTCTCGTATGCGACCTGCGTGATGGGAACAGCGTCCATTTGGAGCCGCGACTTGGTGCTGCATAAAAGCAGTTCCATCGAAGTGCGAGTGGCGGAAGCTCTGAGCGACGAGAAGTACAAGCGCCTTCAGGAGGTTCTGGCCGGCTTCGACGATACCCTCACAAGGGTCTTCTAGTTGATTTTTCGTGGTCGACCGCGAAGGTCATGTCAAACCCCTCGGCGGGCCATGGGGTTCTCTGCCCTTGCCGGCCGCGACGGCTGCGTTGAGCCTGGCGTAGTAAACGATCGCTAAAGGGGCGGTAGGACTTAGGAAGCACAGCCGCTGCAGAGGGCCGAGCGGGCGTAGCACAAGATCCGAAACCATGTTTCCAGGGGCTGCCCTTTGCCGAGTGCGGAAACCGGTGTCGTCAGGCCGCAAGGCCGATGCCAAGGCCAGCTTCCGAGCCGAAGTGACCGCTTGAGAGGGCCTTGACCTGGTCCGCGTGCGCCGACTGGCGATTGTATGCGCCGACGAACGGTGGCCGCGGCCAAACCATCCCTTGCGTTCGCAAGATCGTAAGGGCCTTCGAGCTTGGGCAGCGATGCGCAATCTCGTAGCACCTTGGAGAGTCTCGCCATAGGGGGTGGCAGCGGAGACTGAGAACCATGGACCAACTACGCGCCACAGGCGGAGATGATCGGAGGAGTCGAGATGGCCAGGAAAGCCCCATTGAAGCCAGTCGCGCCTAAGGTGACAAAGAGGACTGTCGCACTGCAGATGCCGCGCACTGCGTTGTTTGTCGGCTCGTTTCATCGCATACCGGTCAAGCTCGGTTCTGGCTTGGCATTCGACGACCTCGAACTAATCGTCCCCGACGGGCCGAAGGGCGGACTCGTCTCTCCCTCGCGGGATCGGTCGTTCAATCCAGAACGGCCCCACTTCATGCTGCTGGTGGGCTTCGAGCCTGGGACGTACGCCATACATGTCAAGCACAAGCCTACGAACGCGATCGTCTGGTCCGGAAAGTTCGAGGTAGATGCGCTCTGGCGGGACACCAAGTCTGGCCCGCCACTATGGTTCACCGGTTCGAACGGTGGTTACGTCGCCGGCGCCGCATGGGGTGGTGGCGGTGCCGGACCGCAGAACGTGAATGTCCTGCCTGCGACCGGCACTCGTCGAATTGCCGTGCTGCTGGTGGACACGTCCGATCAGCGCTATTCGTCAGACGGCCCGACAGTGCAGGGATTTCTGGATCGCTGGATGGATGAGATCATCAACGGAGTCGTCGACGGTGGCGTCACACGCAGCGTTCGCGAGTACTTCCGGGAGGTTTCGTACGGCAACTTCGACATCTCGGCCCAGGTATTCGGCCCTGTCCAACTCCCAGGCGCCTGGAGCGACTACTTCGCGTTGGACTCAAACGGCAGCTGGGCACCGGCCGCCGGCTACTGGCAGGCATGCGTCACGGCCGGGGATGGGCTGATCGATTACACGCAGTTCGATACACTCGCCTGCATCTCGCAGCAAGTGGACGGTCCACCACAGCAGCGAGCTTGGCCTTATGCAAACGGTGGAATGTTCACCACCGCTGAAGGCAATCGGACGCTCGGCGTGATCTCCATGCCGAACGAGTGGGGAGCCGTCGGTAACCGCGAGATCTTCGACACGTTCTCTCACGAGCTCGGCCACAATCTCGGACTCGGAGATCAGTACGCGCCATCCGTAGCGGGGCGCAATCTCGGTTCGTGGGAAATGATGGACTGGGACGATCCGATGCCCCACTTCACAATTGCGCACCGACTCATGCTCGGGTGGGTTCAAGCTGGGTGGGTGCAATCCTTCGACTTCTCTTCGCTTGGTGGCACGGTAGACCAGACGATCACGCTGCATCCAATCGAGCTGGGTGCGCCGGCGGCTGGACGCCATACCGGCGTCGAAATTCGTATCGCCGATGGCTGGAACTACTATTTCGAGTATCGCCGAGGCCAAGCGACGCAGATTGGCGATCGCGCACTACCGGAAGACGGCGTCGTACTCGGCAGCGATGTCGTGTCACCACCATACACGCCGCCGTTCTCGCGCCCCGGATTGCTGCTGCTGCCACCAGATACAGACAGCCAAGGGGCAGCGCTTTCAAACGGCGAGGACTACCGGGAGACCGACTATTCGGATCCGACCTATCCCACGGACTTTCGGGTGGATGTGAGCGGGATTGATGCGAACAAGGCCGATCTTCGTATTCGCTACGGGGTGCTTTCGAAGCCAGATCCCTCGATACGGCCTTGGCCCGCAAGTCCCGATCGACAGTGGCAAAGCCCCGATATCGAAGTTCGCAATGCACGCAATCAAGCCGACGCTACGTGGTTCAACGTTCCGTGGGCTGGCAATGCGAACACGATTGTCGCCAAGGTCAAGAACAACGGAAACATGGCGGCACCGCAGGTCCGTGTGAACTTCTACGTCAAGAATTTCAACGTTGGCGGCGTACCGGAGGCATTTATTGGGACGGACGTTCGGGATATCGGGCCTGGCGCAACTGTTGAGTTCCAGACCAGCTGGGTTCCTCCCGGCGATGGCCACTACTGCGTCATTGTGCGGATACCGCTCTACAGCACGCCGGCTACGCCACCCGCTATTCCGACGGTGGAGATGACTGAGCTCAACAACATCGCGCAGTCCAACTACGACCGATTCATTTCCGCCACGTCGATTCCGTCACGGGAAACCACAGTCATAGAGGTAGGCAATCCATATCCAATTGCCACGCGGGTGTTCCTGCAACCCGGGCAAACGAATCCTGCTTACCGAGCCTATATCGACGCGACGTCCGTATGGCTAGATCCCGGCGAAACAAAGAAAGTTACGCTAATGTTTGAGTTCGCACCCGACAATCTCACGAACAAGGTCTACCCGCGCCCGATGCTAGGGCAGGTGCGTCAAAGTATGCGCGCGCCGAATCGGGTCGGCGTCCTAGCTCGGATCGAGGATCCGAACGACTCGCCGCGACACAAGATTGACGTGCTTGGCGGTGCGGAAGCCCAGATCGTCACGGGCAAGTCCACTCGTTTCGGGCGGTTCAATGCCGGACGCGGCACAGCTAGAGGGCTTGTTGTCACCCTTGAAGGAAAGGCGCCGGTGCCCGGCCGCGTCATCGTGCGATCGAGCCGAAAGCAGCGCAAATCAGGGGAATCGAAGGGCATGCTCTATCACTACCAGGCCGTGAAGCTGAAAGCCGGTGCGTTCTCGGCTGAGATCCCTGCCGACGCGATCGCCGTGGACGCCTACTACGTACCGGCGCTTGGGTACGCCGACTGCTGGAGCAAAACGGTGAAGGTCGCCGGTGCAAAGAGCGCCGGTCGGGGTGTCAAGGGACGTACGAGCTTAGACCGGAACACCACGTCGCTCCGGAGTTCGAGATGACTTCGATGGTGCGATCCGAAGCGATCAGCAGTGGGGTCAAATCGCCCGCCTACTAGCACACGTGCCAGAGCTATGACCTTCACCCGGATGACGTAGCGTGTCTGCCGCTCCATCAAGGTCGCGATCTGTGGGAGGAGGAGCTAATAGTTGCTCCAACGAGCTAATAGACGATCCAATTCCGAACCTGGAAGGCCGGGTTTGGAGTGATTAGAAACCGGCCGGAAGGCAGCCGCTGGGTCTTAAGTTCCAGAAGGTCTAAGGCGATTGCATGGGTCAATTTGGCCCGGCAATGCGATCGGCGAATCGCTCTGATCGATCGTGCCTCGGGATATGGCGGAAGCCATGCCGGAAAGATTACTTTCGATCAAGAGCCGTCTAAGCAGCATCGGCCAACTAGCGTCGCTTCCAGCTTAGGCGGCCGGTCATCTCAGAAAGCAACTCGTCTTCGTCGTTATCTACAATCTCGCGCCGGTCGGTTCTAGATATCCGCTCAAAGGTCAGGAGCGAGTGTGCCTGGCTCCATGCCGGTGCACAGAGTGCTTCCTCATGGCAAACATAGTCGAGCGCTGCATCGCTCGCGCTCCAGTCTGATCCATCGAGTTCGGCACGGCCGCGTGTGACGTTTGCTGCGTACGCGATGGCAGCGGCCGACTCAGTGGGCAGCATTCCATAATCAACAAATATCCTAGCGTCGCGCAGGGCGGATGAAGCCAGAACATGATGGACCTTTCCACGTTCTGAGTAGACGTAGGCCACGAGCTCCTTGGAGTTCCGCACGTAGCTTGACGCGATGCACTGCTTCGAAGCCTGGAACGTGTCGCTCAGATCGAACAGAAGATCAACAGAGAAGGCGGACTCGGCGACGAGGGGCCGGATCAAGTGCGAGGGCACGAGACATTCGGCGGCGAATACATCGCAGATGCGCTCTTCGGCCGGGCGGCCTGAAAAGCGCTCGAGTTCGCTCGAAGGAAGACCTGGGCTGTGCTTCGATGGAAGTTGCAGCACGTTGTGTGCAAGCTCGTGGAGCGCGGTGAAGCGACGGCGGTACGGATCATCGTTCTTGTTGACGATGATGTAGGTGGTCCCGCCTTTGGTCAGGGTGTTGCCTGCCTCTCCAGGCTGAAGCCGGTCAGATTCCTTGAACACCATGCCGTGCGCTGCGATCAGCGCCTGGACGTCTACCGGAGGAGTCTGGATTGCTGCTATCAGCTTCCGCGCGCGACCGATCGCGACCAACTCTTCCATGCTGTGGCCCAGCCAGCTCCTAGATGTCCCTCACGAACTCTATCAGGCGTATCCAACTCGCCTCATCTGTCGGCCTGTTGCCCCGCATGCTCATCGTGGCCACAGGTTCGATTTCGCTTATTGAGAACTCGGGGCAATCTCGCGCTATACGGTAGAGATGATCGTCTAGGTCGGTCTTGAGGAGGAGGAGTGCGATTTCCCACTCCCGCGGACTGGGTTCGAGGGCCCTCGCCAGTTTGTCGAGAGTTTCCTCCGAGGGCGCATCACGGTCGCCCTTCTCAAGTCGCCAGATGTAGACGTGGTTCAGATCCCCGGCTCGCTTCTCTAACTCCCTGAGACTGAAGCCTTTTTTCTCTCTAAGCTCGGCAATGTAGGTCCCGAAATCCACTCTCTCTCCTGGGGGGTTGTATGTCGTCGGCGCGAAGTATAGGCTGTTGCCTGAGCTTGAAACACCGTCTGCGTCGCACAAAGCGGCTTTTTTTAACGACGAGGTGTTGCCTGGCTCGGTAACGGCACCGCCTCCGGGCGGTTTTTCTAGACCCCAGGCGTTGCCTGGAATTGAAACGAGACGCCCATATGAGCAAAAACACTACAGGTCTTCGCCCCGGACAGTCAGCTCCTCGTTCCGGCCAGTACCAGATCAACGGCCCTCGTGGCGGACAGGGGCCCGAGCGGACCGTTGTCCGTGGGGAACCGCTGCCTCCGACACCCAGCCGCGGTTCGACCTACACCTTGGTCGACCCGACTAAGACCAAGTGAGGCATCGGCGTCGCGACCAGTGCGACGGTCATCAGCTTCAATCTGATCGCGACGCCCTCCCATCAGCCGGCAGAGGAACACATGAACAATCTCGTGAACTTCACGTCTCCCCTGGCGGAGACACTCGACGCTTTGCTGGCTGACATCGCCATCCGTGTCCAGCTCAGCGAGACCAACTATCAGAAGGCCGTGGAACGGTACCGCGCCGTCGGCGAACATATCGAGCGGGACGGCAGCCCTCTGCATGACCGTGTCCAGCTGTTCCATCCCCAAGGCTCGATGGCGATCGGCGCAACGATTTCTTCGAAGCTCGAGAACGATGAGTTCGACATCGATCTGATCGCGGTTCTGGATTTTCCTGCGGACACTCCGCCGCACAAGATGCTGGACATCTTGGAGCAGGCGATCCGAGGAGAGCCCGGCTCTCGCTATTACAGCAAGACCAATCGATGCACTCGGTGCATTCAAGTCCTATATGCCGACGGCATGCATCTGGACGTAACGCCGATGGTGCGTATCCCGGAGCTCCAGGAGAAGTGCGGCTACATCTTTCACGCACCCGAGCGCTACGCGACCCTTGAGGACAGGAGGATCATCGCGAACCCCTGGGGCTTCGCGAAGCACTTCATCGCACAAACGCCGGCGGACCATTCGTTCGAGGCGGCGTTCATCGCGCGGGCCAGGGCATACGAGGCCTCCCTTCTCGTTGCTGAGGCAGAAGTCGAGCCGGTCCCAGATCAGGAGCCGATCCATGCCAAGTCCATGGCGGTGATCAGCCTGCAGCTCATGAAGCGTTTCCGTAACGTTCGTTACGACCAACGAGACGGGCGTTGTCCCCCATCGGTGATGATGGCGAAGGTGGTCGCTGACAATGCAGGGCGGACGGCGACCCTGTCAGAGGAACTGATCTTCCAGGCATCGCAGCTTCGCGATCTCCTTGCCGCCGCGCAGCGGGACGGACGGGTTCTGGAGGTGCGCAACCCCACCTGTCATCCGGACCTCTTCACGGATCGCTGGCCCGGTCAGATCTCCGCCCAGCGCGTGTTCCTCAACGACTTGATCCTGTTCGTCGAGAGGCTCGAATCCCTGCAGGGGGAGTGTGATCTTGCCAGGATGCAGACTACGTTGGCCGAACTGTTCGGCGAGAAGGCCACCTTGGCGGCGGTGAAGCACCTAACCCAAGGCATCGGCGATCGAATCGTCGAAGGACGCTCCCTGCATGTGCCCGGGGGCGGACGCATCGTGCTTCCGACGCCGGCCGCCGCCGCGCTTGGTGCCATTTCCGCGGCACCTGCGATCGCTCGTGCGACGCCGAGGCACACCCACTTCGGGAGCACCAAACGCCGATGATGTCGATGACCGAGCAGATCACACGGATGCGGCAGCTCTATCCGGCGTTCCGCGTCGTCTTCAACGGCGGTTGGCATGTCGTGTGGGAGGGGCCGCTGCGTCCCCTTGCCCAGACCTATGTCGTTCGTGTGGAAAGGGTGGAACGTCGAACCATCGGCAATCTCAAGATACAAAGGACGTACGGCGAGAACGTGACGCTGGTATCACCGGAACTGGAGCTGTCGTCCGCCGCCGCGCCCGGGGAAGACACTCCTCACCTCTACTGGAACGAGCGCGATCCCCGCAAGTCGCGGCTGTGCTTGTTCGATCCGGCAACCGACGAATGGACCTCTGACATGGCGATCGCGGAAACGACCATTCCCTGGGCCATCGACTGGCTCGCAAGCTACGAAGGCTGGCGTGCTACAGGGGAGTGGACTGGGGGCGGACGGCATCCGGAAATTCCGAAGTGAGTGATCAGCCCATTGAACCGAGATCGAAGGCGGCGCTGCCGCACCGACGGGTTCAGCAGCCATGGCCCGAGAAGCGTGAATTCAAGGTCCTCTCAATCGATGGCGGAGGCATCAAGGGAATCTTTCCCGCACTGTTCCTCGCCGAGATCGAGGAGCGCTGCCTGGGCGGCAAGTCGGTGGCTGAACACTTTGATCTCATAACCGGCACTTCGACCGGCGGCATCATCGCGTTGGCTCTGTCGATAGGAATGCCAGCGCGCCAGATCGCAAATCTCTACATTGAACACGGAAGCGAGATCTTTCCCGCGCCGCGCTACGGTTGGCTTGGACGGAAATGGCAGTGGGGGCGGGACTTCGCCCGCAATCGATATGATCGGGCAACCCTCTCTGGCCTCTTGGTTACTGCGTTTGGCGATCGCACATTTGGAGAGGCGAAGAGCCGCCTTTGCATCCCGTCGTGTGATGGCCGATTCGGCGACGTGTACGTTTTCAAGACGCCGCATCATCCGGACTTCAAGAAGGATCGCCACGAGCTAATGACGACGGTGGCCATGGCGACAGCTGCAGCGCCGACGTTCTTCCGTCCCTTGGATTCAGGTGGCTACCGGTTCGTCGACGGTGGGATCTGGGCCAACAACCCAATTATGGTGGGCGTTGTGGATGCGCTAAGTTGTTTCGACCTTGACCGCCACAAGGTCCGCGTCCTCAGCTTAGGATGCGGCGAAGAGTTGTTCACGGTATCGAACGACATGGTGACGTGGGGAGGTCTCATTTCATGGAGAAAGGTCATCAATGGTGCCATTTCCTTTCAATCTCAGAATGCGCTAGGGCAGGCGGGCTTGCTTATCGGCGCCGAGCGCATCTCGAGAATTATTCCGGAAACATTTGGCCCGCCAATTGAGTTGGATGATTGGCAAAGGGCGAGATCGATCTTGCCCGGAGCGGCACTATCCTCATTCGAGAACAACAGAACGGCGATACAGACGTCATTTCTCTCAGACAGACCTGAGTGCTGTTAGGTGAGCGCGTGAGCTTCCACGCGGATATGCACCGCCGCCCTACATTGGCGTCGCAAGCTCCAGAAAGCGGCAGAATGCATTGGACAGTTGCATCTGGCGAGGCGTCCTGCATGTGGCCTCGAAAACTGAGGGTGACGCCACCAGAACACATAGGCACTTGGCGCGTGATGTCGCGACATTCAGCCGATTGAGGCTGTACAAGAACTCCATGCCTCGTGGCGCGTCGCCATGGCTCGATGTCGTCATGGAGTAGATGGCAATTGGCGCCTCCTGTCCCTGGAACTTGTCCACCGTACCTACCCGCGCCTCTGGTAGGAGATCCTTGATCTCATATACCTGCGCGTTGTACGGGGCAATAATGAGGATGTCCTGAAGGGTTACGGCGTGCTCGATGCCGTGCTTATCGATCCAGGTCGATCCAGAGTTAAGGGTCTGCTCCACCAGTGCCCGGACCGCCTCGGCTTCTTCAGGGGACGCGTTCTGGTTCCCGGTGGATGGGACCGCTAGGTACCGCAGGCCTGCTCCGGCGCATCGGCTTTGTGAACGAATGACCTGGTTTTCCAGGCCGGGTCTCGGGTGCAGGCGGCCGCCATAGAATGCCTCTGAGGTGTACTGGCAGATCTGGGGATGGAGACGCCACGTCTCTTCGAGGAAAAGCCCTCGCTCCGCCGGGATGGTTTGGTCCTCACCCAGGACGTGGTGCAAGGCAGAGACATCCGTGCCCTCTGGGTGTGAGCCTTGCACCGGCTGGTCGAGCTGCTGAGGATCGCCAAGCAACACAACACTGGTGGCGGCCTGGGAAATGGCGAGCACGTTTGCCAATGACATCTGTGCGGCTTCGTCCACAAACAGGACATCCACACATTGCATTGCATCGGGCGATGACCAGAACCAGGCCGTGGCCCCTGCCACGTTTGCATCCCCGCCGATGGCTGCCAGTAGTTCGGGATTACCCTCGGCGAAGCATAGGCGGTGTTGATCTGGCTCGGCCTCGGCTGCCTTCTGGATGCACCGAACATCGACGCCCCGCTCATCTCCTGCGCGGACCGCCTCGTTCAGGAGGTTGCGGATGACCTTGTGGCTGTTGGCGCAAACGCCCACAGTCTTACCTGCAGCGACAAGGTCGCAGATCATTCGAGCGCCGGTGTAGGTTTTTCCAGCGCCAGGCGGGCCTTGGATGGGGAAGAACCCTCCGGCCAGGACCAGGGACACGCGGAGAGCGGCATCGATTGGTGGCTCCCCCTCAGCCTGGACGGGTTGGCCGCCCAAACGCGGTGCCAGACGCACCAGCAGATCTCGCGCCGCCATGTAGGTGCCTTCGCCGCCAATCCCATGCACGGCGACGTACTCACCAAGCCTCACCAGGGATTCGGCGAGCACTGCCGTTTTGATGACAGTGTGTGAGAACACGGCCTCTGGATGAATCTCCCTGCTGTCCTGGCGCTTCTTGATATCGATCCAGCCCTCCTCCAGCGAGATAGCGTTGACCGAACCGAATTGCTCGCCGCCGGCCCGACGCAGATCTTCGCGACCGCGCAGCTCCGTTTCCTGAGGTGGAAACCGATAACGATGGATCGGCGCACGAACCGTGCCTCCTTGCGGTCCGGCAAACGTAAGTCCTGACAGGCCTGCCCGCTCGTCCGTGAGGTCGTCCGCCGAGAGCGCAGATAGGCGGAAATACTCCCACCACTGCGCCTTCTGCTCGCGACGGTGCCAATCGAGCGTGTGTGCGAGGATCCACCGCGCATGCTGCTCCTGGGTGCGCTCTATCACCTCGATGGGGACGTCCTGCGTCAGTCGCTGCACAAGGGCGGCAACCCTTTGCTGCCACTCGGTCAGGCCTTCGCTGAGGGCGGCCTCATTGGGTTCAGGACGAGGCACCTCAGTGCCGCCGGCGATGAGTTCCGTGCGCCGTTGCTCAAGCCAGTCCCGCAGCCTCAAGGTCGAGACGCAATCGTCCCGGTTGTATCCGGCCACAACAGCCCGCGTGGGCTCATCGATGAGGTCGATGTCGTCGAGCTCAAGCCCCGCCTGAACTTTGATCAGTGCTGTGTTTGCTTCGGAGAGTGGGACCTGCCGTGTAAACCCATAAAGGGGCTCCAGACGCTTGATCGAGTAGCTCTCTACGCTGGCGCGTAGGCTGTTGCGAACCACCCCATACAGGTCGACGAAACGACCTGAACGCAGCAAGGCGTCAATCTCTTCCTCCCGGCTCGCATACCGTCCCATCATGCGTTTGAGAGCCGCTGGCTCGTAAGGAGCAAAGTGGTAGATATGCAGGTCCGGGTAGCTCTGCAGTCGTCCAATGGCGAAGTCGACGAATCTCTCAAACGCTTGCTTCTCCTGCACCCTCGAGAAGGCCCAGTCTGACGTCTGCACGACAGTGCCATCGGCATCGAGGCAGCAGTAACCGAACAGGTACTCCCGACCACCTTCGTCGGCGAATGGGTCACCTTCGAGATCTAGAAAGATGTCGCCGCGCGAAGGGTTTGGGAGAAGAGCTCGCAATAGCAGATGCGACGTGGGCGCGGGATGGTCAGTTGCTTGTTGGTGGCTACGCCCTAGCTGGTGGTATAGGTGCAGGTCTTGCCCTTGCTGGGCCGGTAACCAGTGCAATCATCGCCAACCCATACGGCGCCGGTGTGTTCGCCGCCGATGTGATCGGAGGAGAAGCGCTAGGGTTGGGCAGTTATGGTGTCGCTGCCTATGGCGGAGTCAAGCTCACTTCGGTGGTGGTGGATGAGTTGGATGACGTAGCGAAGATTGCGAGTCGGTGGGAGGGCGATGCTGCACGAGTTGCCAACGGTGAATTGGATGATGTTGCAAGACTTGCAGGTAGAGAGCTAGAGGACGTAGCCAGAGGGGCAAGAGCGAACGTCATCCCGGTTCCACGAGTGGACGTCTCGGATGCTTTTGAAGTTACGGCTGGTGGAACTTATAAGTACTTGAACCCGCTGAAGGGCCGAAATGCACACGGACTTGTAGCGAACGTAACCAAGGAAGGAACATTGCAATTCGAAATTGCGGCCCTTGGTAACAGAGAGAAACTTGGTACCGGGACGGATATGTTTGCCTCACTAATGACCCGCCTCAATCGAGATGGAGTAAAGGTCAACGCTATCCAGGGAAGTTGGTTACCAGGCAGCTCAAACTTTAAGGTGTATCAAAGTGCGCTGGCTGAGGGTTATTCTCCAGTGCAAGCTGCCCTGAAGACGTTTACAGGTAAGATGGCTGTGCACTATGGATACAGCGTACCTACGCCGACCCGTGCTGGAGCCACTGTAGAGTTCATTTTTAAACGGCCATGACAATGAAGATTCGCGAGCGAATACTAGAAGGATCTGCGCCATCGGATGTGCTGGAAGAGATTTGCGCAAGTGGATTGTCCCTTGAGCAAGCAGCAGACGCTTTCGTTCAGGAATTTCCGGAGGTGACTGCCCCAATTCATAGTTATCTTTGGAAGCTTGGTTCAGATTTGTATAACATCGACCGGAACAATGTCGACGCGTTAAATGATCTAATCCTCACGGAGTTAAGGGGGGGCGGTCTATCCATTGCATCACGGAAGAGTACCCCGGGTTCCGGGCCACAACCCGGGACGTGATCAGTAGGAGACAGGGGCCACCATTTCGCCGCCGAGGTCAAAGACACGAATGCTTTTCTCCCGCTTGTCCGGGCGTGGGGCCTTCGCTGATGCGCCGACTCTCGTGGTGTTCTTGATGCGAGGCGGGTCACCGCCTCCGTCACCCTTCAGGATCTAGCGGTTCGCGCTGCCCGCGTATGTGTGGTGCGCTCAACACTTGTTCGGTTCAGCGGCGCCGCGTCGTTCTACCTCGAGCGCAGCGACTACGACCTGCGCGGCAACAAGATCCGCGACTGGAGTCCGCAGACGCTTGGCGGCCCCAGCAATGGCGTCAGCAAGGCTTATAGCTATGACGCCAACGGTCGCCTGACCGAGTCGCGCGGGTATTACTCCAGAACCGACACCTACTCGTGGGTCAACTGGGAGCACGCCCCCCAGGTGCTGGACCGCAGCGGCTGGCTGTACAGCTATGAGGGCTACACCTACGACAAGGACGGTAACACCCTCAGCCAGGTCAGCAAGCTGCGCGATGCCAACACCGACTGGCGGGCGATCGTGGACGACGAGGCCATCAACGGTCCCGACCACTACGACGAGCAGCACACCAACCTGGAGGTGCTGGGCTGGCGGACCACCATCAGCTACACCCCCTACGACAACCTGGGGCGGATGACCGGCTACAGCTACACCAGCCGCGACATCGGCAACAGCACCCACACGTTCGTGATGGCCTACACCGGCTGGGAAAGCTAC